>CAMZCV010000011.1 GCA_947305035.1 uncultured Coriobacteriales bacterium
GTGTAGGTGCCCTCGATGGTGGCGATGGAGCCAGCGCCCGTGCCCTCGGTGCGCACGCCAGCGGCGGTGTAGAAGTACGTCCCTGCGGTCACGTCCGCAGCCGTGGCGGTGGTGTCGGTCACGTCCACGAAAGACGCGGTACCGCCGCCTACCTTGGGTAGCAGCACGCTCGGCACGGCGGGGTACTGTGCGCCCAGCAGGTCGATGTTTTGTGCCATGCATCCCCCTTAGCTGATGGAGAGCACCTTGGTCGTTGCGTCCTGCGAGACGGTGGCAGACGTGAGGGTACCTGCGACATTGAAAATCGTGACCCCGCTCTTGATGTTGCTTGCCTTCAAATCGGCATCCCCAACGATGGTCTGCACGCCCGTGAGGTAGGTGCCAGCGGCGATGGTCTGCGCCGACGTGCCGGGCGTGATGGTCGCTGCGGCCTTGGTGGTCAGCTGCTCTGTCTCGCTGCCCGAGACGGTCACGGTGCCAGCGGTGCCAGCGCTCACGTAGCCAGCCGAGACGCTGGGCGTGACGCTCTGCGACGCGCTCACAGTTGCCGTGATCTTTCCGTCGCTGCCCACTGAGATGGTCGGGGTCACGCTGATGGTGGTCGCGGGAGTGGATGCGCTGCCCGATGCGACGGCCTTGCTCGCTGCGGTGGCGTAGTAGCCTGCAGGAGCCGTCACGGTTGCGCCCGAAACCGTCATGTTGGTGCTGGTCTTGGTGGCGATGCTGCCCGTGTACTTGGTGCCGCCGCTGCCGTACCCGGTCACGCCGTTGAGCATCTGCCCGCCGCCCGTGATTGTGGCATCGCTCACGTCGTGGAACTCGGCGCTGCCGCTGCCGCTCGAAAGCGGGATGTTGACTTCACTTACGTCGCTGTACGTGATGCCGTTGATGACTACATTCTTTGCCATGTGCGCTCCTTAGCTCACGGATATGCGGCCGCCGCCGTGGTCGGTGATGAGGCCGTAGTTGCGGGGGATGGGGTTGACGATGAGGTCGGTGAGGACTACCTGCCCTGCGGTCGGGAATACCTGCGTCGAGCGTGTGGGCGTTATCTCGGTGGCACCCTCGTACGTCGGGTAGTCAGCCGAGACCATGCGCACGTCCTGTGCGAGCGTCACGCCCTGCGTGGGGTCGCTCACGTCGAGCTGGTACCTGTCCTCGCTGACCTGCAGGCGGTGCTTGCAGCAGCAGGTCATGGCGCCCTCCTATTCGAGCACGGAGTCGAGAAGCTGCGTACCGATGGGGATGGAGCGCACGATCGTGGCTGTACGCTTGCCAGTGACATCCATCCAGTTAACCTGGACATCGCACGAGCCGCGCGAGAACGCCGCCGTCTCGGTCTGCGATAGCGTGACTTCAATGGTGGATGTGCCGTCTTCCACGGTCACGGTGGCATCGTCAATCGTGATTGCCGTCTCGCCCTGCTCCAGCGTGACATAGACAGCCATGCCCGTAAGGTCTGCGTCCACCGTGAGCGTGATGGTCGGTGTGGTGTAGGGAATCATGCGACCTCCTAATAAGCCCATGTCGCGGTGACGCGGTAAGTCCTCGCCGCCTGCGTGCCGCCCGCGTTCTGGATGGTGACGGTGCCGTCGGTGGCGATGATGATGTAGGTGTCGCTCACGGTCGCGCCGTCCTTGGCAACGGGAAAGTAGAGTCCCATCTTGGGACGGTACCCCGCTGGGATGGCGCAGACGGATGCCGTCCCCCACTGTGCGGATGGTGTGGTGCCGCTGCTCATGAGCGTGGCGCACGAGTTATGCGCATAGAACTGATTCGTGCCGGTGCCACCGAGAGAAGCGAGCGGGTACTCGTCCGCAGTGAGCGACGCATCCACTATCGCGTCGGTGTTGAGGTACGAGATGCGCACACGCGAACTCGTGGCAACATGGACGTTCGCAGCAACGCTCACGTCCTCCACCGTCGTGCCGGCAATGATCACGTCAACCGTGCCGTCGCTGTTGACGGCATCGACTGTCCCCCACCGCCACCGAGCAGATGGAGCGGGCGTGGTCGGTGCGAGTGCCGCAGCGATGCGCGATGCCGCGTCTTGAATGCTATCCACGCTCGAACCTCCTTAGCTCGCTCGTGCAGAGACATCCAGCGCTGCCGACGGCGATGGTCTGGCGGCGAATCGCGAAGTTGCCAGAGATGCCAACGCTCGGCCATTCGAGCGCCACCACGTCACCCGTCCTCGCGCCGCACCACACGTGGCGGATTGTCACGCGGCGAATGACGGAGAGCTGGTTTTCCAGCAGTTCAGCGGCCTTCGCGTTGGCTTGCGCCTGCGTTGCCGCGTCGTTGTACTTGTAGACCGCCACCTTCTCGCGGCCTAGGTTCTCGATGCTCCACTCGGAAGCATGGTCTTCCGCTCGCCCGATGGTGGTCGATTCCTGGCTCTCGAAGAGCGCGATGACCACGTTGCAGATGTCGGTCGCGTCCCGCTCGTCGGTCGCGTCGTTGAGGAACGTCGCGGATGCTCCCTCGCGGAACGTCCAGACGGGCGCCGATGCGTAGTCGATTGGCGTGCGCATGAGCACGCGCCCGTACTCGTCGGTCTGTGCCGCGCGGCATCCAGCGAAGCCCAGCATGCGGTTGATTGCCGCGAGCTTGCTCTCGTCCCCATCCTCGTCGGACGATAGGCCGATTACCCACTTCGTGCCGAGCGTCTTCGTGTTCTGCGGTAGCGGATATGCGGTCGTGATGCAGTTGTTGTGGCAGATGAGCGCCACGTACGACGGAGCGTCCACGCCAGCATTTACGGTCACTGGCGGCGCGAAAGCATCCTGCTCCAGCTCCATGAGCCGCCCGTCGAGACGCACGGTGCAGCTTGCGTTTGGCGCTTCGATGTCGCGTTTCGGGATTGACGGGAGCCACGTGCCGAGCACCACGTCCTCCACCGTGCCATCCTCGAACGTGGCGAGCAGGTGGCAGCGGATGAGGTCGGTGCCGACGTTCGGCACCTCGGCGCACTCGATTGATGCGGTCGTGAACGTGTCCGTGTCGGAGTTGGTCTCGATGGTGCCGCCCGTGATCGCGTCAAGCGTCTCGGTCTCGGTGCCGGTTAGGTCGAAGTAGTTGCCATTGGCGTATGCGTACGACTTGCGCGGAACGCGCCGCCAGACGTACGCGGCATCGAACGGCTTAGTCCAGTCGGCCATTAGGCTTCCACCCACCTAACCGCGTCCCATTCGACTGCGACCTGCCACACGCGCCCGACGCCATGCGAGAACTTTGGCGTCATGTGAGCACGCCAACGGTGGCCGAGCGGGTCACGCAGCCAGCCGACTGGATGACGCAGCATGAGCGCGTTGAGACGGTCGGCGGTCGCTTGCGTGAGCGTGTCCCAGGTGACAGAGCCGCTAATCTCGCGCTCGCTCGTGCCGTACCAGACTGGCAACCCATCGCCCTCTCCACCATCGGCGAAGTGGTAGGCGGTCCCGCCGTGCTCCATGCTGTAGCTCGCCTTTGGGTTGAACCGCGCGAGAACGCATTCAGCCGCGCCAGTGCCGTAGTTCATCGCCCAGTAGGTGGTCGTGATGGTCGCGGGGATGCTCGCTGGGATTGACGGAACGCCAGTGGCGGCAACGCCCGTTACCTCGTAGCTGTACTCCACGCCGAGCGGCGGGAGCGGGTCGCGCACGGTGTCACCGTCTGCGAGCCCTTCTGCAATGACGTGGCGCGTGCCGTCTGGCAGGACGCGGGCGAGCATGATGGAGACCACGGCGGGCGTGGTGGACGGTGCTTCCACCGTCACGCTGGCGCTCATGTCGCTGTCTTCCACAACGATCGTGGCGGTCGGCGGGTCTGGAGCAGCCCAGCTCGTGGTGACGGTGTTTGTGGCGGTCGTGACTAGCCCGACGCCGTTGGTCACGTCGAGCCGAATCTCGTAGCTCGTGCCGTTCTCGATGCCTGCGAGGTCGGCAACGCCGAGCGTGAGCGTGCGCTGCGTCGGCGGCATCGTCGCGGAGTACATGACGCCGCTGTGGTCGGACGGCTGGAAGACGATGCTCTGTGCCGCCACGCCGTTGGGGTCATCGATTGACCACGTGACGTTGATTGGCAGCTCCGTGATGGTGCCGCTCGGCGAGAGCGAGATTGCGGAGTAGTCGGCAACGACGAACTGCGCCGTCGCTTCGTCGCTCGTGCCGTCCCCGTTGGTGGCGGTCACGCCGATTGCGTAGGTGCCTACCGCTGCGGGCGCATGCGACACGACCCACGTCTTGGTGAAGATTGCTTGCTCGAAAAGCGTCGCGGCCTTCGTCGTGACCACGGTGGAGCCAGAGTAGAGCGTGGTTGCGCATGACGTGACACTTGCATCTGTGACCCACGTGGCGCGGACGTTCGAGCCGAACGGGTAGACGGGACTTACGCCTTGGATGACTGGCGTTGACGGTGCCGCCATGCTACCTCCTTACAGTCATGCCCATGCGGGCGCTGCTGTTGGCGTACTCGGCCACGGTCTCCAATGCGGCTGCGACCTTGGCATCCACCGGCACGAGATTGCCGTCGATGTAGTAGTTGTTGATGACGCCGCCATCCATCTCGTCGGCGATTGCGAGCGCGAACGGGCGCATCTTCGAGCCGCGCAGCGGGACAATGGCTTCTGGTCCCGCTTCGCCAATTCCAGCCGCGTAGAGCGTCGGTCCCTCTGCGATGCCGCCCTTGGCGTGCCACGAAATGGAAAGATGCGGGATTACGCCCTTGAGCAAGTCACCGACCGTCCATCCGCTCGGCGTGATGCCAAAGCTCGGCACGGGGATGTGCGGCCACGAGACGCTAAAGTTGAAGAATCCCTTGATTTTGTCGATGGCATTCTTGACGGCATCCTTGGCCTTGTTGATTGGCTCGGTGATGGAGGTCTTGATGGACTCCCACGTGGACGATGCCTTGCTCTTGATGGTCTCGAACGTCGTGGTGACCTTGGTCTTGATGTTCTCCACGGTGTCTTGGATTTTGCCCTTAAGCTCCATGAACTTCTGGTGGACCGCGCCCTTGATGGAATCCACGATGGTGGAGATGGAGGTCTTGATGTTCTCCCAGATTTCGGAGAGCTTCGTCTTCAATCCCTCGAAGCCGTTCTGCGCATCCTCCACCAACCACGTGACCGCTTCGATGACTGTGGTCGCGACCGTCATGAATGTCTCGGCGATGGATGCCACGATTGGCAGCAGACCAAAGATGGCGCTTCCAATCTGCCCCATGACCTCTGCCACGATTGGAGCGACCACGGCAACGAAGTTGGAGATTGCGTCCGCGAACGGTTGCCACGCGGACTTTATCGCGTCGATGTGCGGCGCGAGGTCGGCAAGGTGCTGCTGGATGCGCTCCATCATGTCACTGAACGCGGGCCCGTTGCCCGTCACGAAATCACCGAGCGGAGCGAGAGCCGTTGCGATGTCCCCGCCCAAGTCGGCAATCGCGCCGAGCGCTTCGCTCGCGGCATCGCCAAGCGGCGCGAAGAACTCCTGCACCGCTGCGAGCTTGTCTTCGAGCGTCGCAAGGAACTCGCTAACGGAGTCGGCGGCTGCGTCACCGAACGCCGAGCGCACGATGTCAGTGATGATCGTGGGCAGCGCTTCGAGCGCCTTTCTCGCCGCGATGGGGATTGACGCGAAGATGTTTCGAGCGACCTCCACGATGCGCGGCACGAGGTTGCCCAGGTACGTACCCAGCGAGTCGAAGACGTTCTGAATCGCGACATCCAGCTCATCGCCGCCGCCAGCGACGGACGTGAGCAGGTTTGACCACGCACCTTGCAGCATGCTCCATGAGCCGCTGATGGTGGTGGCGGCTTCGAGAGCCGTCGTGCCGGTGATGCCCATCTCTGTCTGGATGACGTGGATGGCTTCTACCACGTCGGCGTAGTTGGAGATGTCGTAGTGCACGCCGCTGATTGCTTCCGCATCGGAAAGCAACCGCTCCATCTCGGAGCGCGTGCCGCCATAGCCCAACTTCAAGTTGTCGAGCATGGTGTAGTTCTGCTTGGCAAAGCCCTGGTATGCGTTCTGAATCGAGCGCATATCGGTGCCCATCTTGTTCGCATTGTCGGACATGTCCGTAATGGCCATGTCGGCGTACTGCGCTGCGGCTACCGTGTCTTGCCCGAGCGATTGGAGCAGGGATGCCGAAAAGCTCGTGACCGTCTCCATGTAGTCGTTCGCAGACAGTCCCGCCGACTCGAACGCACGTTGCGCGTTGGCCATGACGGTCGGCGCGGCATCGCCGAAAAGCGTCTCAACGCCGCCAGCAAGCTGCTCGAAGTCGGCATAGGCATCCACCGCCGAGCGCCCGAAGTCCACGACGGCCTTTACCGCGAGGGCGCTTGCGACTATCTTCGCAATCTTGCCGACCGCGCCGAGCAGCCCGTTGCCGATTGACGCGCCAGCGGCGGTGCCGACCGACTCCATGCCGCTTCCGCTAAGCTGCGAGCGCAGGTTTTTGGTAAACCCATCCGCGTTTGGCGAGACGCTTACGTACCCACTCGCAACTTCAGTCCCAGACGGCATTCAATCACCTCATTTCACCAAGTACGGAGCGCACGAGTTCGAGGTCTACGTGCGCACCGCGCTCACGAGCCGCATTGCGCTCCGATGGCGTCTTGACTGGCTCTGGATGGTTGCGGTCGTGCTTGGCATCTTTCGTCTTTGTCCACGCTATCCATCGCAGCGAGTAGTCGATTGACGCGAGAAGCACCGTGTCCTCGCTCCACGCCGCGTCGGGGTCGATGTAGCGAGAGACACGCGACTCGCGCGGCAGCTGCGATAGCAGAACGGCGGCATGGGCGTGGGTGTAATCCCTGCCCATGCCGTCGAGATTCAGTCCGTAGTACTGCTGGAAATCCGCCCGCATCTCGTCGGGACACTCATCCTCGGCGAGCACGAGCCGAATCAGTTTTTTGCTGGTCCCGTCGATGCCGTCTCCATGACGGCGGTCACGAGACGCGACATGTCATCCAGCGTGCCGCCGAGCGCGTCTGCGTACTCGTCGGACTTGCCAGCAAAGATGATATCGAGCGCATCGAAGAATCCAGCGGGGTCTTTCTGATAGGACGTGATGCCGCGAATCACGCGGTAGCTGCGGAGCGCATTCTCGTCGTACTCGAACTCGATGCCGTCAACAGTGATCGTAGCCAACGTGCGTCACTCCCCTCTCGTTAGGAGCTGGTCTGGATGTAGTCGTACATGTCGTTGCCGCTGGCATCCTTGTACATGGTGTAGGTCACGGGATAGTTGATAAGCTCGGAGTAGAGCACGGTCATGTCATCCCAAGCGGTGACCTGCGCGGCGGGAATGACGCGGCGCCACTTGCGACCGTCGCGAAGCACAAGCTCGAAGACGAGCGAGCGGCGCGTCATCTCGGTGCCGTTGTGCTGCACGGTGATGGAGTTGGTGCCGACGGTAACGTTGGACTGGCCGTAGACCTCCTTGAGCGATTCTGCGTTGGTCTCGGCGAACACGACGTTTACGGTGCGCGTGCGGGAGCCGGTGGAAGACGCGATGGTATCGCCGTTGAGGTCGAGGAAGTTGTCGGAGCTGGCGTCGATTGCGAAGACGGCGCCCTCGTCGGTAAGGTAGCCGCAATTCTTGAACGCCGCATCCAGCGCGGTAGAGTAGTCGGTCGGCAGGGTCGTGCCCTCGGGGGCGGTGAAGAAGTAGCCGCCCGCGACGCCCTTGCCAACGCTGACGTTGGCGGTGCTGTTAGCTGCCATGTGGTTGTCTCCTTAGCGATTGACCACAAGGACGAACGCGGCGCTCCACCTGTGAGCGCCGTCGAGGTCATTGCGGTACATGGTGTCTTGCGTCGCGTGAGCGACGTTGGATATGTCATCGGGGAGCGCGAGCATCACATCCGATGCCTGTTGGATGAGTTGCGCGGCGGCGAGGTCGTTTCCAGCCCACGCATGGACGAGGTAGCGCGGCTCGTCAACGAAGCGGCTGGAAGAGCCGCCCGAGCGATAGACCATCACGAACTCTTCTGGCGGCTCTGGCGGTCGCACGGTCGCGACGCGCACGCCGAGCGCCGATTGCAGCAACCCGACGATTTGAGGTGTTACGTCGTTCATGCGACCTCCTTAGAGCGACCGCTGGAGCGTGTCGTGCTTGGCATTTGAGCGAGCCGCGTGCAGGTCGGCGGGAAAGACGAACGCATAGACGCGGCGCTTGCCGCCAGTGCCGAGTTCGGTGCCGTAGTCGCAGCCGTCGATGGATGACGCGGTGGAGGCGATGTTCTGAGCGCACTTTAGGCACGCTTGCGCCACGCCGTCGCTCTTGAGCGCGGCGGCGCGAACGCCCTGCATCTTGCCGCGAATGTGCCAGCTCTTAGCCATCGCGACGCACCGCCCCTGCTTTGACGTTCCATCGGACGAGCGGCGGGATGTTCGCGTCGGTGATTCGCATGGGCGATCCAACGATCTCGTACGTCTCGCCAGCCCATTCGATGATGGCGCCGCGTAGGTCTTGCGACCATCCGCGCGGAAAGCAGAACGACTTGTCGCACTGGATGGCAAAGGGCTGACCGTCGCGTATGACATCAACGGTCTGCCCCTTGCCAACAAGCACGTCATCCACCTGCGCGGGCGCGGAGTAGGTCACGGTCTCGTTGCCGTACGCATCCAGCGAGCCAAGCACGAGGAATCGCACGGTGACCGTCTCGCCGCGAATCACGAGAAGTCCCAACCGATGGATGGGCGCACGTTGAGCACGTAGCTCGCGCCGATGCCGAGCATCTTCTTCTCCGCGCTGGTGAGGTAGAGGTCACCGGTCGGATTGGCGAAGCTCTGCGTCTGTGAGTAGATGTCGGCGGAGATGGTCTGCTGCGACACGCCGAACGCGCCGCTGTCGGACGCGATCATCGCGCGTTGGACCATCGAGCACGAGACCATGCTCAGAACGTCCATCTGGTGGCAGTCGGTCTCGTCCACCGTCACGAACGAGTCAATGAGGATGGCTGCACGGTTGAGCAGTACGCCAGCGACGCGCTGCTCCTGCTCGGTTAGCTCGCGCCATCCAGCTTCGAGGTCCGAGACGGTTGCGTAGGCCATAGTTGCCCCTTAGTTGTCGGTCTTGGTCTTTCTCGGCGCACGCTTGCGCGGCTGCGCTGCGGGCTTCTCGTCCACGGGGTCGGCGGGAACGGCGAAACCGCGCGACTGGTAGAGACGCGCGGTTTCTTCGTCGGGAACGTCGATGGTCATGCCCGTGAAGATGACGAGCATCTGCATGGCTTAGGATGCGAGCGTGAGCTTGCCGAACGCGGCGGTGGACTTCACGACAACGCCGACCTCGGCCTCGATGCGGACGGCGAACATGTTGCGCTGCCAGAGGTTAATCTGGTTGGTGCCGTCGTTGATGGTGGCCTCCTCGGAGATGTCCATCTTGATGCCCTCGACGATGCCGTAGCGGAGCTGCGACCAGTCACCGACAAAGCCAGCGACGTTCGGCGTGCCAGTGGCGTAGACGTGCGGGGTCTCGAAGACGCGGGCGCCGAGGATGCGGGAGATTGCGGACTCGTCGTTGACGTTCGGGAGGAACAGCGGACGCTGCGAGCCGTCCTTGGCCTGGAGCAGCACGGCCTCCAGCTGCGGAGACACGACGATGCCGTTCATGCGTCCACCAGCGGTGCCGATAGCGGACATTGCGGTCACGAGCTGGTCATAGGCGGTGGCGCTGGTCATGGCGTATGCGGTTGCGCTGGTGAGAACGTCGAAGCCAGTGCCAGGAGCGGTGCCGTTGAAAACGGTCTGGTCGAGCTTGGCGCCGATGGCTGCGGGGGCGCGGCGAATGCACTCGTCATAGAGAGCGGCCTTGTCGCGGCGAAGCTCGTTGGAGAAGAGCATGATCGCGGCGAGCTTGTACGGGGTCATCGTCTTGGCGCTGAAAGTGTTGGCGCTGACGTGCTTCTCGGTGGTCTCGGCGGTCCAGTCGGCGGTGATGTCGCCAGTGATGACGTCGATTGAGAGACCACTGCCAGGCAGAGCGACGCGCTGGCCGAGGGTCATGACGGCGCTCTCGTGCTGCGCGTTGGCCCAGACCTCCTGCGACTGCTCGGGAGTGAGGGCGATTCCGGTGGTGCCACGATTGACGTTAATCTTGGTGTTGGAGTATGCCATTGTCGGCTCCTAACTTGGTTTAGAGAATTCCGTCGAGCATTTCTGCGAACGCTTCCGCGTTGCTCTTCTTGCTCGGTTGACTGACCACAAGGCGGGACGCGGCGCCAGTCGGCGCAACCTTCGTCGGCTGCGACGCAATCTCGGCGGCGAGCGCTTCCATCGCGTCACGGTCCGCACAGTGGCGAAGAATGGACTCCGCGACGCCGCTCTTGGCTGCGACCTCGCGCACGGCAGTCTCGAACTCGCGCTCTGCCTTGAGCTGCGCGAGCTCTTGCTCGGCTGCGGTTGCGCGGGCTTCCATCTTCTCGGCGTCGCTCATGGACGCGGCCTTGAGCTTCGCCAGCTCTGCGGCGGCGTCGGAGTTCTCCTTCGCCCTCTTCTCCCACTTGCGGGCCTCGGCTTTCCAGTCTGTCTCGGTGCCGTGCGGCTCCTGCGGCTCGGTGGTCGGCTCGGTCGTGGTGGTGGTGTCGGTGTCGCTCATGTGGTCTCCCTTCGCCCGTGCGGGCATCGGTTTTGCGCCGTGCGGCGCGTTTTCGATATGAAAAAAGCCCCATGCGGGGCTTCAATCAGCTGTTGTTGGCGAGCTTCTTCCGCTCGCGTATGAGACGTTGTCGCTCTTGCGTCCCCAAATCCTCGTACATCGCGTACCATTCATCGGGGTCGTAGCCGTCCACCTGCGGATTCTTGCCGAATCCTGGGACCACGCGACAATCGCAGTTTGCGTGCCAGTGGTTGAGCATGCCCGCGCTGGTCTCGGAGTGGTAGACGAAGCCGCGAGACGCGAGCATGATGCAGAACTCGCACGTCTCGGCGCCAGTCGGAACGCGGGCGTAGCGCGGCTTTATGGGGTCGCTCATTCCAGCGTTGATAACGGTCGTGCCAGCGCCGCGCTTTATCTCGTAGTCGATGCGCTGTAGCAACTGCTCGATGCAGCCGTCAACGTCCCCATCCACCGCGCGTTGCAGGATTGCCCGCGTCGCTTCCTCGGTGGCTTCTGGGACGCGACCGCTCGATGCGTCTGGGTCGTAGTTGTCCACGCCGAGCGCTTGCATTCGCGCCATGCGGTAGAAGCGGTTGGCGAGCGCTTCAACGTTGCGCACGGCGGCTCCGCAGTATTCCTCCATCACCGCCACGACCTCGGGCGCGGATGCGCTCACGTCGGCGATGTCGATTTGCGCGAGCCGCGCCGCGAGCATATCGCGTGCTTGCTGCGACAATCCGTTGATGCCGCGCGTGAATGCGTCCACGGTGGCACGCGGGACTCTAGCCATCGTTGGTCACTCCGAACAGCTGCGCCATCTGCTGCGCGAGCAGGTTGGCTTGCGTCTGCTGGCGTGCCTTGCGGCGCATGGCTTCCGAGAAGCCCATCTGCTCCCAGTAGACATCCGTGCCCGCGAATCCCTCCACCTGCGCGGCAATCTTGCTCATCGCGTCGGCTTGGCTGACGATTGACGGCATCGCGGGGTTGCGGAAGTTGGCGGAGAAGTCGCGCTGCTCGTCGGTGAGGTCGTAGTAGCTAACGCCCGTCTCGATTGCGATGCACATCTTCGCGATGTCTCGCAGTGTATCGCCAGCGGTCTCGTTGAACTCTTCGACCTCGATGACAAGCGGCTCGTTGACCGCGTAGATGGCTTCTGCGCTCTGCGGATTCGCGTCGCTCGCGACTCCGAGCTGGTGGAGCGGCACGTTGGTCTCGCTGGTGAACCTTGATGCAAGAAGACGCATATAGTCGGTTGTCTGTTGCATCGAGCCTTGGCTAAGCTGACCGAACACGGGCAGCTCTCCATCCTCGTTGCGGCCGACCGCGAGGATGTTGCCGATGTAGGCTTCCCAGCGCGTGCGTGCGTCGAATGCGTCACGATCAACGCCGAGCAGGTACTTCTG
>CAMZCV010000012.1 GCA_947305035.1 uncultured Coriobacteriales bacterium
GAGGATCCGCCGCGGCTCCAAGAGGAGGGGGCTCTCCGTCACCGAGGACATGGCCCTGAGGAAATGGCGCCAGTTCAGGAGCGGCGCTGGGAAGACCCTCCGCTCCTTCGTCATCTCCTCGCACGCCCGCATGACGTCGCTGTGCTCCGACGACGTCCTCGACATGCTCTCCGGCATCGACGGGGCCGACGAGCTCCATCTCGAGCAGCTCGGCCAGGACAGGGTCGGCACGGTGGTCGCGGAAGACGGGACGATCGTCTCCAAAGGCGACCGCCGCCCACCTCGCGCCATCTTCGTCCGCACCTCGGACTTCGACGGGAAGCTCAACGCCCTGCTCTCCATCCTCATGTGGCAGGCGATCTTCCTGCCGATGTCGGAGGCGGACAGGCAGGGAGGCAGGCTCCCGCGGCCGGTCTCGATCATCATGGACGAGTTCAAGAACATCGGGAAGCTCCCCTCCTTCGACCAGTGCATCGCCGTCGTGCGCTCCCGAAACATCGACCTCACGGTCATCCTGCAGAACCTCTCGCAGCTCAAGGAGGTATACGGGCAGGAGGGCACCGACACCATACGCGGCAACTGCGCGACGACGGTCTTCCTCGCGGGCGGTCAGGACTACGCCACCGCCCGCCAGCTCTCCGAGGAGAGCGGGAAGCGAACCATCACGGTCCAGTCGGAGACGGTGCATGCAGGCATCGTCCCCGACATCTCCTACCAGTACTCGCAGAAGGACCAGGAGGTCTTCGAGGCATCGGAGCTCGCGCACATGGACGCGGGACACGCCGTCGTCTGGATGGGGTCGGAGTACCCCGTCGAGGATGCGAAGAGCTGGGTATTCGAGCACAGGAACTACGACCCCGCCTACATGTTCGACCCCAGCGACCCGCCCGAGCGGCACCACGAGTTCGATTTCTCGGACTGGAGGGAGAACGGCTCCCCGCTCGGGAGCGATGCGGAGCAGTGGAGGCGCTCGCTCGAGGCGAGGCAGGACGCCGCCCATGCGCGGATGGCCGTCGTCGAGGCGGAGGACGACGTCCGCGCAGCAGAGGAATCCCTCGCCAGAGCGAGGGGCCGCGCCGCCGAGCGGAAGGCGAATCAGCTGCTCGAGGCGAGGCGGGCGATCCTCCGCCGCCGCCTCGACGAGCGGGACAGGGCCTCCGCCGCCCTCGAGGCGCTGGAGGCGAAGCAGATGGATTGCGGGAATGAGAAGGGCCGCCCGGGCGACGACATGGTCGCGACGATGCATTGGGCTTCCACCCCCGCCGCATCCCGGGCAGCCCGATCCGTACGAGAGAAGGCCCGCAGGCGGGCTTCCCCGTGAGACGAGGATAGCAGATTTCGCCGAGCGGGGACCCTTCCCCGCACGGGCAGGAGAACGAAGGGAGAAACGATGAGAGGGGCCATCGCCAAGGGAATCGGGACCGTCCTCGCAGCGGAAGGCTACGACGCGCAGGGCACGCTTACCTCGATCCTCAACACCATCTCTCAGGGCGTCTTCTTCATTGGCGCCGCGATCATGGGATGGGGGTTCGTGCAGATCGGCATCGCGGTCTTCAGCGACACCAAGGGCGGCGGGGCGCAGATCATCTCCGCCTTCCAGGCCATCGTCGCCGGCGCGATTATCATGGTCGCCTCCGCGATCTTCGGCGGGCTGCCGACGCAGTGGGTCTCCATGTGAGGGCTGCGCCGTGCTCACCACGAACATACACGCCGACCTCACGAAATACCGACCCAAGATCGTCGGGGGCCTCACGGCGCGCACGCTCGCGTGCATCGTCCTCGCCCTCGCAACGGCGGTGGCCATCGCCGCGGTCGCGTGGTTCGCGTTCGGGGCGGAGGCAGACTCCGTCGGAATCATCGTCTTCGTCGCCGTCATCCCCTTCTGGTCGATCGGGTTCCTCGAGCCCGATGGGATGAGGTTCGAGCAGTGGCTGCCGCTTTGGATACGCCACAACTTCGGAGGAGACGAGCTCGTCTACGAGAACAGGTCTCGGTACGAGGAAGCCAGCTTCGGCGGGCTGATGCATTGGGGAAGGAGGGCGCATGCCGTTACCAAGGCTTACAGGAGGTACCGCGGGAAGAGGGGCTTCGAGCGATGGCCCTCGGTTTGACCTGGGAAGGAGGTGCCCCTCCTGCCACGAGCAGGTTGGATCCGGCGACAGGGACTGCCCCGCATGCGGCTCCGAGCTCCCCGTCGACGTGAGCGACGTCTACGAGGAGGGTCCGGTCGAGGTGTACGACCTCGGCGATGAGGATCCCCTCCCTCGGGAAGAGCCGGTGGCTGCGGAGCCTCCCGTGGAGAGGCCGAAGGGCATAGCAGCCCGCATCAGGGCAGCCCTCGCCCCGCGCAAAGCGGATGGAGGAGATGACGAGGTCTCGTACAAGGAGGCCATGGAGCGGTTCCGCGCACGGGACAAGACCCTCGCCTCGGCTATGGACGAGAAGAGGCGGAACCGGAGGCGAGCCCGCAGCGTCTACGACGCGATCGGCTTCGACCTCATGTACAGCGACGGGATATGCGAGGTCGAGGAGGGCCTCTTCTCCCAGACGCTCTCCTTCGAGGACGTGAGCTACCAGACCGCACGGGTGGAGTCCCAGTCGGAGATGTTCCGCGAGCTCTGCCGCTTGGTCGACCACTTCGGGCCGAACACGTCGATCCAGTTCACGATAGCCAACACGCTCCTCTCCGAGGAGGACATCGAGTCGAGGCGCTTCTTCGACCCCGCCGAGTGCGGGGAGAACGCCGACGCCGCCCGCGTGTTCAACTCGATACTGTCCGCCAAGATGCGCGAGGGTTCTTCGAACATCAGGAGGGACCGCTACATCACCTTCTCCACGCTCGCTCCGAACCTGCAGCGCGCCACCCAGCTCCTCGCGAGGAGCAGGGGCTGGGTCCGCCAGAGCTTCAACGTCCTGAAGTCGAGGACCCACAGGCTCGACGGCGAGGAACGCCTCGCTGTCATCTCCTCGATCCTGCGCCCAGGAAAGCCGTTCACGTTCAGCTACGACCGAGACCTCAGCTCCACCTCCCCGCTCACGGCGAAGGACTTCGTCTGCCCCGCCTCGCTCAACTTCAAGCCGAGCGGGCCGGAGGCCGTCTGCTATCGGAGCGGGGATGTCTGGTGCCAGATCCTCGTCTTCCGACCGGATTTCGCGGCGGAGGTGACCGA
This sequence comes from uncultured Coriobacteriales bacterium, assembly GCA_947305035.1. GTDB lineage: Bacteria > Actinomycetota > Coriobacteriia > Coriobacteriales > Atopobiaceae > RUG721. The sequence goes on from CAMZCV010000012.1 coordinate 3,171, forward strand.
CCGCGCCATCGCGTCGATACTCGACCTCCCCATCCCCATGGCAGTCTCCTGGCACCTGCAGCCCATCGACAAGTCCAAGGCGATCGAGATGTCGCGCACACAGGCAGGCTGGATCCAGAAGGAGGTCATCGAGGAACAGAGGCGCGCGATCAGAGGCGGCTACGATTTCGAGCTCCTCTCCCCAGGCCTCGCCGAGGCCAAGGACGAGAACGCGCGCGTGCTCGACCTCCTCATGCACCTGAGCCAGCGCTCCTACTACTTCAGCGGGCTCGTCTTCACCTACGCGGGAACGAAGGCGAGGCTCCACGAGCAGGCCCAGCAGATCATCTCCGCCGCGCAGGCGGAGGGCATCGAGCTCGAGGCGTACGCCCTGCGCCAGAGGGAGGGCCTGAACTCGGTGCTGCCCCTCGGGCACAACCACTGCGACATCTACCGGGACCTCATGACGAGGGAGCTCGGTATCTTCGTGCCGTTCACGACGCTCGAGCTCGACATGGAGGGCGGAGGCTACTACGGGCAGAACGCGCTCTCCGGAAACCTCGTCATATGCAACCGCGAGGAGCTCATGAGCCCGCACGGGTTCGTCTGCGGGATGTCCGGCTCCGGGAAGTCCTTCGCGGTGAAGCGCGAGATCACGAACACCGTGCTCTCGCACCCCAGATCGCGTATCTTCATCCAGGACAGCACCGGGGAGTACACCTACCTCGTGAGGAGCCTCCACGGCATCGAGTACGCCTACGGACCCGACTCGGACGTACACTACAACCCGTTCGCGCTCGACGAGGGCGACGACCTCACCTACCAGGCCAAGCTCGCCTGGAAGATCGACGCGGTTCTGGCGATGACGTCCGCCCTGAAGTCCGATGCGGACGCATCGCTCACGCAGGAGGAGCGCTCGATCATAACCAAGGTCGTCGAGTCGATGTACCGCGATTTCGACGGGGCGTTCTCCGAGCCCCTGATGGAGGACTTCGTGGAGCGGCTCGAGGCCTACGAGGGCACGGGCGAGGACGAGGCGAGGCGACTCGCGCTCGTCTTCGGACGCTACACCTCCGGGACCTTCTCCTTCCTCAACCACCCCTCCACCCCGCAGGACGCCTCCACGAACCTCATCTCCTTCAACATCAAGGACGTGCCGGGCGACATGCGCTCGCTCGCGATGATCTCGATGCTCGAGAGCATCCGCCAGGAGATGTACGCGAACCACGGGAAGGGGATCTCCACATGGGTCTACATCGACGAGATCCAGTCCCTCACGGGAAGGACCGCGGTCCTCGAGTACCTGGCGAGGCTCTGGAGGGAGGGCCGCAAGTACGGCCTCATCTGCACGGGCATGACGCAGTCGGGCATGGCGATCGGAGACAACGACCTCACCCGAGACCTGATCGACCAATCGGGGTTCGTTCTGCTCCTCAGGCAGGGCGACGAGGACAGGGCCTACTGGGCGGAGCGCAAGGGGCTCTCGCAGCGGGAGCTCGAGGCCATTGACGAGAACTGCGAGCCGGGATGCGGGCTGCTCATCGCCGACGGCGCGCGCGTCCCCTTCCGAGACGACTTCCCCAAGGGCAACGTCCTCTACGACATCTTCAACACCGACCCCAAGGAGTACGCGCGCAGGATGGCGCGCGAGAAGGGGGCGGGCTGATGGCGGGAGCGGAGGTCCGGAAGGCGATGGGTCGCGCCGGAGCCCTGTCGGTCTGGGGCATCGGCGACGATGCCGCGGAATGTTATCCCTATAACGGGCATAAAGGACGTTGTGCCCGTTATAGGGATAACAGGCCTTATGCCACAGGCAGGAAGCGGTATAGGCAATACATTGCGGATATTTCTGCCGTCAACGCCGTCGGATCGGGCGACGGGGACGGAGATGGGACGGAGGCGCCTGCCGTCGAGAGCATGGTGCGCTTCGCGGTAGCGGACGCCTCCGCAGCGTCTCCCACCATCTCGATGCCGGCCAAGACCGCAGCGCACCCCCTCAGGAGGCTCCAGGCGAGGGCGAACGCCCGGGAGTCGAGGAGGCTCCACGAGGATGGCGCGTCCATCGGATCGACCGCATCCCGGAGCATCGCAGGCGCCCTGTCCGAGGCGACGGGCGCGGTCGCATCGCTCGTCTCCGCAGCCTCCGTCCAGGCGGCGTCGCTCCTCATCCCCATGCTCATCCCCGTCCTGGCCGCGATCGCCATCCTCTCGGTCCTCCCGACCTGCACCGCGACGCTCACGCTCCTCCCGCAGGGCACGGGGGGCGCCGCAGTAGCGCGTGCGGCGCTCTCCGAATACCGTGTCGGCGAGGAGTCCGGGAGCTACGGGCATGGTGAGCAGAAGTACTGGAACCGCGTCTTCGGCGGCGGGTTCGTGAACGGTTACCAGACGCCCTGGTGCGCCTGCTTCGTCTCCTGGTGCGCAGACGAGGCGGGATCCGTCGGCCAGGGGCTCGTCCCGGTGCTCGGGGGATGCGGAGGCTTCCTCGAGTGGTATGCGTCCCATCCCGATGCGGGCACCGTGTACCACGGCTTCGCGGGCTACTTCCCCCAGGTCGGGGACTTCATCATCTACAACTCGACGGGAGGCCCCGGAGTGGGTCACGACCATATCGGCCTCGTCGCCAGGGTCCACGACGACGGGAGCTTCGATACCGTCGAGGGCAACACCTACGCACCGCATTCGAGCATGTGCGGCTTGTCCGACAACCACTGCGGCATCCACTACCACCAGCGCGTCGGGGACGGTTGGCCCTCGGCCGACAGGACGGGCAACGGCCGCGGGGGCGGCGAGCCGTCCTTCATCCGCCCCGCCTACGCGGCATCCGGCATGGGAGAGATAGCCATCCCCGAGTACAGCAGCGGCACCTGCCCCGTAGGGCATTCCTTCGAGAACGTGCCCGTGGGGACGTACGCCACGCGCGAGTGGGATCTGGCGGAGAACAGCTTCGCCGCCGGCTCCGCGCAGGCGCGCGTCCAGGCGCGCTGGAGGAGCGCGGGATCCGTCACCGACGCCGCCGGGTTCAACACGCTCGACGGGTGCTACCTCATCGCCTGCACCTCGGCCTTCGGGGACGTGGGCGACCGGATCACTTTCTACTTCGACGACGGCACGGCCATCGAGTGCGTGAAGGTCGACGCCAAGGCGGAGTCCGTCGCGGCTCATGACGGGCACCCCGCCACCAGATGGGGGCATGCCCACGATGCGAACGTGCTTGAGTTCTGCGGGACGGACGCCATCGGGGACGACCCCTACCTAGCGCTCGGCCTCGACGGGCGGCGCGTAGTGTCCGCGACGAACCACGGCTCGATCCTCTAGGAGGCGGAAATGCGCGATTATCTGGAAAGGCTCCTCTCCACGTGGCCCGGGCGCATCGCTGCGATCTTCGCCATCGCGCTCGTGCTGTCGCTCCTCGCGTTCTGCGCGCGGGGCGGTGGCGAGGACGAGGAGGCCTCGACCGGACCCAATGAGATACCTGCACCCGCCTCAGCGTCAGCACCCGATGCAGCGCTCCCCGACGGGACGGTCTCCCCATCCGAGCCTGCACCCGACACCGCATACTCCCCCGACAACCCGGACCTCTCCACCAAGATCATGGGATGGCTCGTCGAGCACGGCTTCCCCTACACCGCATCGGTCACCACGGTCTCAGACGAGGTGGTCGACGTCGGGAACGGCGCGACCGCCCGCCTCGTCATCTGGTCGGTCGAGGACGGGGAGGCGTACATCGCAGGACAGCAGCAGGGCGGCGGATGGACCGTCTGGACGTCCGACGGCCCAGATGGCGGCGAGGCGCCGTCGATGAGGTCGTACGACGGCATGCTCTCCATCTACCAGGCGGATGCGCTCGCCGAGCTCATGCCGCGCGAGCTCGCGGAGAGCCTCGTCGACCCCTGGCTCTCATTCGCGGGATCGCGCAGGGTCTCGGGCACCTCGGCCCGCATCCCCACCTCGTCGGTCGCAGCGGATGGGGATGCCGCCTCGTTCCTGCTCGTCGTCGACGACTTCGACGGGAGCATCCCCGAGACGCGCTTCTTCCTCGCGGAATGCAGCCGCTCCAAGAAGGGCTGGAAATGCTCCTTCGAGGAGTTCGGCGCGGATGAGGCGCGGGAGATCATCGGGAAGGAGGGCGTCTGATGGCGAAGGGAAGGAGGCTGTGGCATGCGGCCTTCGCGACAGGAGCCGCGCTCGCCCTCGCACCGACGGCCGCATACGCCGCGACGCTCCAGGAGCAGGCGGAGGCGTTCCTCGCCAAGTTCCTCGTCGATGCGGCGAACGCCCAGTTCGCGGGCATCGCGGAGCACACCTCGCAGATCGCCCATGCATCAGGCCTCATGGACCCCCTGAGGGACGCGCTGGGCGACGGGGGCGCCTTCTACACCCAGGTGACGGCCGCATCCTACGTGGTCGTCCGCCCGATCGCCCTCTCCATCCTCTGCCTCGTCGTGCTCGTGCAGCTCCTCGAGATCTCCCGCAAGTACGACGCCAACGCCCAGCTCCCCGTCGTCAAGGAGGTGCTCACCCTCGCCGTGTACTTCGCCATCTGCGTCTGGCTCATCAACATCAGCACCCGCCTCTGCGAGGCGATCTTCGACATCTCCGCGGGGATCATCAACGCGTTCAGCTCCCAGCTGAACGCGGGGGGCATCGAGGAGATGGTGACCCCCGAGCTCACCTACAGCAGCGTGAGCGTCGGAGAGGTCATCGGCATCGCGCTCGCCGCCCTCATCACGGGCCTGCTCTCCACGGTCGCGGGGGCAGTCACCCAGCTCGTGGTCATGGCGCGCGTGCTCCAGGTCTACGCGATGGTCTTCCTCTCACCCATCCCCCTCTCGCTCATGGGCATGGAGCAGACGAGGCAGTTCGCCGTCGGGTTCCTCAGGAGCTTCGCCTCTCTCGCGCTCGCGGGTGTCATGATGTTCTTCATCATCGCCGCCTATCCGACGATCCTGAACATCCTCATCGTCGCCTCCAACCATCTCGCGGAGGAGGGCGGGCTCTACATGAACTGGATCACCTCCTCCCTGATCATGAACGTCCTCTACATCTGGGCCCTCACCAGGTCGGGCGCCTGGGCGCAGTCCCTGTTCGGATAGGAGGGCTGCGGCGATGGATGCGAGATACGTCGGGAGGTGCCCCCGCTGCGGGGGGCGCGTGCTGGATGCGGGCAGGCTCTACGCCTGCGAGAACGCCATGGCCAGGGAGAAGAAGGGGCAGGCCGCCTGCAACTGGAGGCTCTGGAAGGTCTTCCGGCGGTGCGCCATCACCGAAGGGGCGCTGGGTCGCCTCCTCGCGGGCGATGAGGTCGTCATCGAGTGCGCCACGGAATCAGGCGACGCCTACAGGCTGACCGTGTTCCTCGACCCCGACCGCAATTACGCGCTCTACCCCGTCAGGAGGGTCGTCGGCGAGTGCCCCGCATGCGGCGGGAGGCTCCTCGAGGGCGACCGTGCGGTCCGTTGCGAGAACAACCGGACCCATCAGGTCGGCGGGAGATGGGTGAACGACGGGACTTGCTCCTTCCGCGTCCAGAAGGACATCAACGGGGTCCGCCTGTCCACAGCCGAGATCGCAAGGCTCGCGGCGGGCGAGGAGGTCTTCCTCCGCGGGCTCGCGGGGAAGGGCGGGAGGAAGCTGGACGCTTGGATGAGGCTCGACAGGAGGGACGGCTTCAAGCCTGCCTTCCAGCTCGATGGGAAGGGAGTTCGCAGTGGAGACTGAGAGGGGCAACGGGATGGGAGCCCGCGGAAACCGGATCGGACGGGCGGCAGCTGCCTTCGGGATCGCGGTCGCCATCGCGGCGATCCTTGCCGCCCGATCATGTGCCCCCGCCCCCACCTCGGAGGCGCCGCCACATGCTGCCCCGCAGCAGACCGAGGCCGTCGAGACGGGCGGACGCGGCGCGGACCGGGAGCCCTCGCCCCAGAAGGAGGAGCCCGCCTCCGATGGGACGGGCAAGCGCACCGGAACCCTGCCCGGCACCCAGCAGGACACGATCTCCAGAACGCGCCGACGCGAAACCGCCGCCGGTCAGGACGAGGCGGCGCCTTCCGACGGAGGCAGCATGGCGGTACCCCCCGCTCCTTCTGCACCGGAGAGCGGCTCCGGCGGCCAGGGCGGCAGCTCGGGCGATGCACCCGCACCGGAGCCCGGGAAGAGGACCTGCCAGGCATGCGGCGGGACCGGCTCGGTCAGGACCGGGTCGAGGACCGTCACCGACAGCGCCGCCTGGGACGAATGGGTCGTCGACAGCCCAGCATGGGACGAGTGGGTCGTCGACAGCCCAGCCTGGAACGAGACGGTCTACCTCGGCATCCAGTTCTCAGACGGCACGTTCTTCGCCGCCGGGGACGAGGCATCCGCGGACGCCTACGAGGAATCGGTCGTCCTCGCGGGGGGATCAATCTCGAGCAGCAACGTCTACGGCTCGGTCCACCACGACGAGGTCGGGCATACCGTGCACCACGACGAGACCGGCCATGCGGTCCATCACGACGCCGTCACCCATGTCGAGGACGTCTACGGGACCTGCCCTGCCTGCGGCGGGAGCGGAACCGTGTAGGCATACCCGAGAGGAGGACGCACTTGGTCACCTGAGCATCCAGCACCCATCCGAGTGAACACGGAGCCGTGCTTCCACGCCCCATCAAGGGCCGCGGCTCCGTTCCGTACGAGAGAGCACGCAGAACCGAGGCACCCCATGAAGCGCAAGCAGCATGACTGCGGCAACCAACCATCGCCTCCCTTCTCCATGCTCCGAATGCGGCACGGCAAGAGCATTCAGCCAGAAGAAAGGAGTCGATGAATGCAGAAGCGCAAGAAGAGAACCGACACGTTGCACCCCATCCGCTGGGGCATGGGCACGGGAAGGAGGATCGGGACGGCGATCGTCGCGCTCGTCCTCGTCCTCAACCAATGCCTCTGGCCCCTCGGACCCTCGAAGATGGCCCTCGCCGAGGAGGCCGATGGCGGGGATTCCGCCATCATCATCGAGGCGGCGCCCGACGAGGCCCCCGAAGCCGTCGTCGAGGAGGAGCCGTCGGCCCCCGACGCCCCCGACGTTGCTGCGGAGCCGGTCGTCGAGCAGGAAGGATCCGAGCTGCCCGATGGCGAGCCCGGCCTTCCCGACGCGAACGCCCCTCCGACCGAGCAGACCGAGGAGCCATCGCTCCCGGAAGCACCATCCACCATCGATGTCGCCTACAAGGTCGTCAGAGGAGCGGGCGCGGAGTCCTTCACCGATTCCGCGGCGGTCGAGGCGGGAGCGGCCTCCAACCGCGTCCGGCTCGACACCGACCTCGGATTCGAGGACGGGACAGAGGTCGAGCTCCGCATCTCGATCCTCCTCGACGGGAACGACATCACGTACAGGGCGGAGGTCGCCCCTGACGGGAGCTGGATCGAAATCCCCGCGGAGATCGACCTCTCCAGGGTCGAGATCGAGGTGACGGCCACCGCAGCCATGCCCGAGGAGGTCTCCCCCGAAGCAGCCGAGCCCATCGAGTCTGAGGAAGCGCCTTCCGCAGCCGAGGAGGACCAGATGATCCCTGGGAAGCAGGCGGAGGACGCACGGGATGGCGGGAGCCAGCTTGTCGCAGACGAGCCGGATCAGGAGGAGTCCGAGCAGCCGGACGATCTCCTTCCGGACGATGGCGATGGGGAGGATTCCGGGGAGGCCGATGCCGAGGAGCTCGACGGCGAGGCCATCGCCGCCCAGATGGCGGAGTTCGAGGCCTTCTTCGAGGAGGCCGGCCTCGGCGAGGACGAGCAGCAGGCCTTCATGATGCAGGTCGGCATCCCGCTCCTCGCGGCAGCAGGGTCCACGGGAACCATCACGAGCATGAGGTCCACGGGCCTCGGCGACGGCATCACCGCAGGCTATACCTGGACGCTCGACGGCAGGCAGGCGTACTGCATGTCCGGGTACTTCGCAGACCCCGTCGTTGGCCAGACGCTCACCCGCTACAGCGGGAACCTCGGCATCAGGGAGCTCGACTACGTCCTCTACCACGGCTACGACGGCGTGACCGTCACGAGCGTGGGAGGGCTCAACGCGATGAGGTCGATCGCAGCCACCCAGGCGGCGGTCTGGTACGTCGTCGGGGACAAGCGTCCCGACATCCTCAACACCCACGGATACAGCCATAACGAGAACTACTACAACCGCCTCTACGGCCTCGACGTCATCGACGGAAGGCAGGACATCTTCCGCGCGGCCAAGGCGCTCGTCGACGCCGCGACCGCATACGCGAACTCCGGCGGAGGCGGCCCCGAGGCGGGCTTCGCGCAGGTCTACCTCAACGACGGCTCCGTCCACGACAGCGCTGGCTACCTCATCCAGCACATGGCGGCAGTCGGCGAGAAAATGGGCACCCTCCGGCTCGTTAAGGTATCCGCGAACCCGTCTCTGACGACCAACCTCGCATGCTACGGCCTCGCAGGCGCGGAGTACGGCGTCTACACGGACTCCAGCTGCTCCGCGAGCTCGCTCGCAGCCACAATCAGGACCGATTCGAACGGAGTGGGATCCGCGGCACTTCCCGCAGGCACCTACTACGTCAAGGAGACCAAGGCGAGCTCGGGCTTCCTGCTCGACACCGAGGTCCACACCGTCACGGTGCCTACGGGCGGGACGGGCACCGTGACGTCGACCGAGCAGCCGGGCAACGACCCCATGAACGCGCGCGTCGTGAAGCGCGACAAGGACACCGGCGAGGCGAGCCCCCAGGGAGGAGGCACCCTCGCGGGGGCGGAGTTCACGCTCCGCTA
>CAMZCV010000013.1 GCA_947305035.1 uncultured Coriobacteriales bacterium
TTATCGGGTTTATCCGCTAGAGTTGGAAACAAGGAGGAATTGAAAACATAATGAACACGCAGCTGGGGCGCCGTATCATTTCGAAGTGACGCCAAGCCATGCAATGAAGGAGAACCATGGAGCTCAACGCCTATATCGATCACACCAACCTCAAGCCCAACGCCACTGCAGCAGACATCGAGCGCCTTTGCGATGAGGCCCGTGCGCACGGTTTTGCCACCGTCGCCATCAACGGCTGCTGGACCGCGTTCGCAGCCGAGCGCCTTGCCGGGTCGGGTGTGGGCATCTCCACCTGCATCGGATTCCCCTTGGGCGCCATGACCACCGAGGCCAAGGCCTTCGAGGCTGCCCGCGCCGTGGCGGATGGCACCACCGAGATCGACATGGTCGTGAATGTGGGGCGCCTCATCCAGGGAGACGATGCCTACGTGACCCGTGACATCGCCGCCGTTGTGGAGGCCGCCCCGGGAGTTCCCGTTAAGGTGATCCTCGAGTGCTGCCTGCTCGACGACGAGCAGATCGTGCGCGGATGCAAGGACAGCGTGGCGGCCGGCGCCGCCTTCGTGAAGACCAGCACGGGCTTCTCCAAGGGAGGGGCGACTCTGCACGATGTGGCCCTCATGCGTACAGCCGTGGGCGAGAAGTGCAAGGTCAAGGCCGCGGGCGGCATCCATAATGCCGACGAGGCACGCGCCATGATCGAGGCGGGAGCAGACCGCATTGGCACGAGCTCCGGCATCGCCATCGTGGAAGGATAGGGGAGCCCCGCCTATAATGGTGGCTGCTGGAACCTGCGGAGGGAGACCTGTGTCGCAACCAAGGAAAAGCGTGCGCTTCTATGCTGCCATGGCCGCCGGAAAGGCAGCCAATGCCGTGCTGACCGCTCTCAGGCGGGCGGGTGGACAGCTGCCGGGCGTCATCGCAGGGAAGATCGACCCGCAGTTCCTCGCACATATCGACAAGCCCGAGCACATCGTCTTCGTGACCGGGACCAACGGCAAGACCACCACGGCCAACCTTCTCGACGACCTTCTCGTCGACAACGGCTTCGACCTGGCTACCAACCGCGCGGGCAGCAACACGATCAACGGCATCGGAAGCTCGCTTATCAAGAACGCGACCCTCTCCGGCGAGCAGCGCAAGCAGGTTGCCTGCATGGAGCTCGATGAGCTCTCGAGCAGGCTCGTCCTGCCGCACATCACACCCGACCTGCTGCTTGTGTGCAATCTCTACCGCGACTCGTTCATGCGCAACGCCAACCCCGACTACATCTTCAGCGTGCTCTCCGCGAGCATCTCGCCGGAGACCGAGCTCGTGCTCAACGCGGACGACCTCATCTCATGCCGCCTTGCCCCTCAGGCAAAGAAGCGCACGTACTACTCCATCGGCCGTCTCGCCGACGATACGGACGACCCGCAGGGCATCGCGTGCGACCTCACCGCGTGCCCCGAGTGCGGCTCGGCGCTGGAATATGACTACTGCCACCTCCGCCATCTGGGAAAGGCGCGCTGCACGCGCTGCGGGTTCACCAATCCCGAGCCCGACTTCGAGGTGGTGCGCGTCGACCGCGAGGCAGGCACCTTCACCGTGCGCGAGAACCGCGAGCCCGGGGCGCCCGAGCACGACTACCGCATAGCGACCTACTCCATCACCAACCTGTACAACCTGCTTGCTGCCGTGACGGTGGCGCGCAGGATGGGCGTCTCTGCCGATGCCATCGCCGCGTCGCTCGACCGTGGCATCAACATCACCAAGCTGCGCTACAGCGATGAGGAGATTGCGGGCGTGCGCCTGATCAACGCGGCTGCGAAGGGCGAGAACAGCACAGCCACGTCCACGGCCATCCAGAACATCTGCAGGGAGCCGGGGCGCAAGGCGGTGGCCTTCATCATGAGCGACTACTATCTGGCCACCAACCCCTACTCGTCCGAATACACCGGCTGGTACTACCAGACCGACTTCGAGTATCTCGTCGATCCGCTCGTCGAGCAGGTCGTGGTGGTGGGTGCGCGCGGCGAGGACCTGATGCTGCGCCTCCTCCTCGCGGGCGTCGACCCCGCGCGCATCACGCTCGTTCCCGACGCCGAGGCGGGTGCACGCGCGCTGCGCCTCTCGGGTATCGACAACGTGGTTGTGGCCTACGACATCTTCAACGGAGACCAGGTCAAACGCCTGAACGCGGGGGTTCGCGAGCGTCTGGAGAAGGGCGACCTCGAACCCGAAACCGCAGCGCCTTCCGGTTCCGCGAGCGCTCCCGTTCCCGCGGGGCAGGGCGCGGGCTGCACCGTCGAGATCCTCTACCCCGAGTTCGGCAACCAGGCGGGCGACAATGGCAACGCGCTCTACCTGCGGTCCTGCCTCCCGGGGGCGACCTTCATCGAGACGGCCTACGGCGAGGAGCCCGCGTTTGCCACGCGCGACGTCTCGGCCGTCATCTTGGCGAGCGTCACCGAGCGCCACCAGCAGCTTGCGCCGCCGAGCTGCTGGGCAGCTCGTTCGGCACGCCCGATGGGGGAGAGGTGCAGGGCCTCGGCGTCCTGCCCTTCTCCGTGCGTACCGACATGCCCAAACGCTATCTTTGCTCGGCCGTAGGCTCCTTTGATGCTGGCGAGGGTCGAGACCCCCTGCAGCTTCTGGGCTTCAAGATCCAGTTCACGCAGACGCAGGTCGATCCCGCGGGCGAACAGGTTCCGTTCTGCACCCTCGACCGGGGCTGGGGCATCTCCGAAGGCAGCGCGCAGGAGGGCTTCCGCCGCGGCGGGCTTATCGCCACGTGGCTGCTCGGTCCCATCCTGCCCACGAATCCCGAGTTCATGCGCTGGTTCTGCGAGAAGATCACGGGTTCGCCCGTGGCGCTGGCCTTCGAGGACGAGGCGCGCGCAGCCTACGATATGCGCCGCGCCGAGCTCACGCACCCGCTTCCCAAGGGCAAGTCCATCAACCCGTAGCGGGATCCTCATCTGCGCCGCGCGCCTTCGCGTTCGGCTTTCTCCAACGCGCTCGTTCCGATGCGCTAACATAGAGGGTGTCCAGCACGCAAAGGAATCGAGGCACCCATGAACCGCGAACCCGTATCCTGGTGGAGCGACCATCTGCAGAAGGACATCAACCTGATCGTCTACGGCGACGGGGGCTATCCCGTCGTGGTCTTCCAAACCCAGGGCTCCAAGTGCAACAACTTCGAGGATTTCGGCATGATCGACACCCTCTCCGACTACCTGGAGGAGGGCATCATCCAGATCTTCTCGGTTGACAACTTCGACGAGGACAGCTGGTCCGCCTACGGTGCCGACCCCGCTTGGCGCGCCGAGCGCCAGGAGGCGTACTTCTCCTTCGTCACCGAGGAGCTCATCCCCTACGTGGCGTACCGCAACGGCACCGACCTGCGCCCGCTCGCCATGGGCTGCTCCATGGGCGCAACGCACGCCGTCATCGCCGTGCTCCGCCGCCCCGACCTCTTCCAGGGCTGCATCGCCCTTTCGGGCGTGTACGACGCCAACTACTTCTTCGGCGGCTATATGGACGGTACCCTCTACGAGAACTCGCCGGCCACCTTCATGCCCAACATGCCGTTCGACCACCCCTATGTCCAGACCTACAGCCAGCGCCAGATCGTGCTCTGCGTGGGCCAGGGCGCTTGGGAGGACGAGGGCATCCGCACCCAGCGCATCATCGACGAGTCGTTCCGCGTCCGCGGCATCTCGGCATGGTTCGACTACTGGGGCCACGACGTCAACCACGACTGGCCGTGGTGGAAGAAGCAGGTGCGCTACTTCCTCCCCATCGTCCTCGACGACATCAAGAACATGCTCGACGCAGGGACCTACTAGCGAACCCATCCGAGGAGCATCATGAACTTCATCTTCATCTCCCCCCAGTTCCCCGAGACCTACTGGAACTGGTGCGACCGCCTGCGCAAAAACGGCGTGAACGTGCTCGGCATCGGAGACACACCCTATGACAACATCCCCGGGCAGCTCAAGGGCGTCCTCACCGAGTACTACTACCTGCCTTCGCTGGAGGAGTACGGGAAGATCGACTGGATCGAGTCGAACAACGAGTACTGGCTGGGGCTCGACGCCAGGCTCCGCGACGATTTCAACGTGACCACCGGCGCCGGCGCTGCGCAGGTTGCGACGTGGCAGAGCAAAGCCGGCATGAAGCCGCTCTACGCAGCGGGCGGCGTTCCCACCGCACGCCAGGTTCGCGTTGCGGGTGCGGACGACGCCGAGGCAGCACGCGCCTTCGCCGCGGAGGTTGGGTTCCCGCTGTTCGCCAAGCCCGAGAAGGGCGTGGGCTCGGGTGGGGCGCATGCTGTGGCGGACGAGGGGGAGCTCGAGACGTTCCTTTCCCAGATAGGGGAGGACCCCTACGTGCTCGAGGAGTTCGTGACGGGCGACATCTGCAGCTACGATGCCATTCTCGACAGCCAGGGCAACCCGCTGTTCGAGAACCAGGAGGAGTTCCCGCCCTCCATGGAGGAGGTCGTTCGCCTGCAGCTCGACGTGAGCTATTTCTCGCGTCCCGCGGTCGACCCCAAGCTCCAGGCGCTCGGACGCGCCGCAGCCAAGTCGTTCGGGCTCGGCAGCCGCTTCGTGCATATGGAGTTCTTCCGCCTTTCCGAGGCGAAGCCGGGTCTCGGCGACGTGGGTGATTACGTGGGACTCGAGGTCAACGTGCGACCGCCCGGAGGCTTCACGCCCGACATCATCAACTTCGCGCACTCCGCCGACGTCTACCAGATCTGGGCGGATATGGTGTGCTTCGACGAGCGCCGCACGCCCGAGAGCGATGATCAGGGCTTCTGCGTGTATGCGTCGCGCCGCGACATCTATACCTACGCGCACAGCGACGAAGAGGTGCGCGGCCGCTATGGAAGCGCCATCCGCATGAGCGGGCGCATGGCCGATGCCCTCTCCGACGACCTTGGCAACTCGTTCTACATGGCTCGCTTCGCAACCGAAGAGGAGCTCGAAGAGTTCGTGTCGTTCGTCCAGACGCAGGCGTAGGGCTATGAGCCTGAAGAGCGAAGGATCTTCCAAGTACCGCGACGCCGCTCCCGTGAAGGTTGCGGGGGCGTGGAGGCGCAACGTCGCCATCATCAATGTCGTGGCGATCTCTATCCTCGTTATCGTCTCCCTCGGATACATCTTCGCGCAGGATGCACCGGGCTATCTGTTCTGGGTGCTCCTCGTTGCCGACGTGTGCATCCTGTACACCCAGTGGGTTCTCAAGACGAGGAACACCGCCGAGGTCATGAAGATCATCTCGCACGATTGCGACCCCGACAAGCTCATCAAGGTCATCGACATGATCGAGCCCGCGCTGCACAACAAGACCGATCGGCAGTCGTTCCATTCCATCTATGCCGTCTGCTGCTCGCAGATGGGCTATGACGATATCGCCCTCGAGTGGGCAAGCCACCTTGAGGCGGAGAATCCCCGCAACGCCCGCATCCGCTTTACGGTGGCCAGCGTCCGAACCGCCGTGGCGAAGCACCGAAACGACGCCGGCACGCTCCAGGCGATGCGCTCCCTCGTGGCGGCGATCAGCGCCGGTGCGGGACGGGATATCGAGCTCACAAACGCCGCAGATGCCCTGATTGCAGCGATTGACCGCAAGCTTGCGCTGATGGCGGGCAATTATGCGCAAGTCCGCGAGCTCAACGACGTGATCGCACGTTATGCCGTCAACCCGCAGGCGAAGCTTTCGAACGAGTACGACAGGGCAGAGCTCGAGGACGCGCTGGGCAATACCGCTGCGGCATGGCAGCACTACTCGCGTGTTGCCGAGCAAGGCGGAACGCTCGCCATCCGCGGATTGGCGGAGAGCTGGCTCGCGGCGCACAGCCTTTCCCAGGGCAGCGAAGGGGCGGCGATCTGACGTCAGCAGGTAAAGAGCTTATGGGTCTTTTACCGCTCTTTTGCTGTTCTCGCGAAACAGACATTCCTGCGCTAAGATATACGGGGTTTGTCGGCGTTATTTGACAAGGAACAGCATTGATTGCACGAGAGTCCACTCCCGGAGACCACCGCGAGCGCGTCGCCAGTATGCAGGGCGGCGCGCGCATCGGTTATCTCGCGCCCTCCGGGGGCGGGAAGGGCAACTCGTGAGACGCTGGTTCCTCGATCACGCCGCACTCTTCCTGCGCATCCTCATGGTTGTGGGTGTGGTCGTGTTTCTCCTGGTGCTGTCCATCGGCATCGCCTCGAACAACGTTATCAGCACCATGGTTTCGGGCGCGGGTCTCGCGGTCGTCATCGTGTTTGGCGGCACGCTCCTGCTCGTCCCCGACTCCGTGCGCCTTCAGGCAACCGAGAGGACGCTCATGATGGCGTCCTCAACGCTGGAGCACATCCGCGGCGGTCTCACCCCTGAGTGCTGCAACGTCATCTGCCAGCTTCTCCTTCCCGAGACATCCGCCACTGGCGTCGCCATCACCAACACCGAGGAAGTCATCGCCTATGCGGGCGAGATGGCCAGCGACTACCCGCCCGGCTCGCCCAACACGGCCCCAACGCGCGAGGTGCTGGGCAGCAAGCGCGTGGAGACGTTCGTGGCCATGGACTCGAGCGACCAGAACTACCGCCCGTTCATCCTCGGAGCCGAGCAGCCGGGCAGGTCGTTCGGCATCATCGTCCCGCTGCTGGTGCAGGACCGCGCCGTGGGCACGATCAAGCTTTACTACCGGCAGGGCGTGCAGATCGACCGCACCCAGCTCGCCATCGCAAAGGGCCTCGGCGAGCTGCTCTCCACGCAGCTCTCGGCCTACGAGCTCGACCGCCAGGCGGAGCTCACGGCACGCGCCGAGGTGAAGGCGCTCCAGGCTCAGATCAACCCGCACTTCCTGTTCAACTCGCTCAACACCATCGCGTCGCTCACGCGCACCGACCCCGCCAAGGCGCGCGACCTGCTCCGCGAGTTCTCCGTCTACTTCAGGCGAACGCTCGACAACCCCGAGACGCGCATTCCGCTGTCGAGCGAGCTGGAGCAGACCGAACGCTACCTCAAGATCGAGCGAGCGCGCTTCGGCGAGGATCGCATCGTCGTGACGGAAGAGGTCGAAGCGGAATGCGGGGACCTGCTCGTCCCTTCGTTCCTCGTGCAACCCATCGTGGAGAACTCGGTCCGCCATGGCATGCGCGACGAAGGCGCCCTCCACATCGACATTACCGTCGCACGTGACAGAGAGGATATACTGGTATCTGTCACCGACGACGGGCTCGGGATGGACAAGGAGACCGCTTCGCGGCTTCTCGAGGAGACGTCGCCCGCCCCCTCGAATACCGGGAAGGGCGCAGGTATCGCCCTTAAGAATGTTGCCGATCGCATCCAGCGTTTCTTTGGTGATGAGTCGGGCGTCGACATCGTCTCGAGGCTGGGCGAGGGCACATGTGTTACATTGCGTTTGAGCGGTGCGGCTGCGCTGCTCTCCGAACAGCCTGATGGGGCTTCTGTTGCAGGGCAGGCCGAGTTGCTCGGCAGGTTGGAGTAAGGAGTTCGCTATGCGTGCAATGATCGTCGACGATGAGGCCCCCGCTCGCTCCGAGCTCAGGTTTCTGCTCGAGGAAACGGGACGCATCGACTCCATCGTGGAGGCGTCCAGCGCCCGCGAAGCCGTCGAGCTGATGATGGAAAGCCGCGCCGACGTGCTGTTCCTCGACATCCACATGCCCAAGACCTCGGGCATGCAGCTCGCAGAGGCGCTCCATAAGCTCAAGAACCCGCCTGCGGTCATCTTTGTCACCGCCTACAGCGAGTATGCCCTCGAGGCCTTCAACGTGAACGCCGTCGATTACCTCATGAAACCCGTCGAGAGCGACCGCCTCAACCAGGCGCTCGACAAGGTGCAGGTGCATTCGCACCCCCAGGTGCAGAGCAAGTCCTCCGTGGAGCGTATCCCCGTGGTCAAGAGCGGCCGCAAGGTGCTCGTTCCCATCGACCAGATCCGCTACATCGAGGCCAAGGACGACTACTCCTGCATCTACACCGCCGACGACCGCTACCTTTCCACCATCAGCCTTGCCAAGCTCGAGCAGAAGCTCGCGCCCAACGGCTTCTTCCGCGTGCACCGCGGCTACATCGTCAACCTCGAATACGTCGAGGACGTGGAGGTCGTGTCCTCCGGCATCCTGCAGCTGGGTGTGAACGGAATCGAGGGCAAGAAGATCTCGGTCTCGCGCCGCCGTGTGGTTGCCCTTAAGAGGGCGCTAGGCCTTTAGAGAACGCGGTGGGATACATGCGCTACGACATCGTCTCCGATACCCACGGGTATCTCTCGCCCGCGCTCCTTGCGGAGCTTGAGGGGGCTGATGTCATCGTGCACGCGGGCGACATCTGCTCGCCTTCCGATTACCGCAGGCTCGAGGAGATTGCGCCCTTGCGCATGTGCCTGGGCAACAACGACTGGGGCTACGACTACGGCCCGCAGGTCAAGAAGACCATCACGTTCTATGCGTCCGGACTGCTGTGGGAGGTCAATCACTACCGTGAGCGCCTCAAGCTGCGCGACGGCGTTGCCATCGGCATCTGCGGACACACCCATAGGCCCTCCATCGACAACGTGGGGGGCACCATCGTCGTGAACCCGGGCAGCCCTACGTTCCCGCGGGGCATCCTCGGCCCCACGATCGGGCGCATCATCTGCGATGAGGGCGTGGTCATCTCCACGGCGATCGTCCAGTTGAAGAACTAGCCTCACCATCGAAAGCGGGTTATAGGACAAATAGGCCGTCGCGTTCGCGAACGCGACGGCTCTTTCGCGAACGCAACGGTCTCGGGGGCTGCTAGGCCGCAACGTTCGCGAACGCGACGGCTCTTTCGCGAACGCGATGACCCCAGAACCCTTCTCGGCAACAGGACCTGAACGATGGGCCAGGTCATTTGCCCATTTTTGTGGTTTTATCCCCTTTGTTCAATAAGCCTCGAACGCGCTCTCTGAGGAAGCCACGGGCATCGACGAAAAGGGCCCGCCGAAACGGGCCCCGTACGTGCTGTGGAAAATGCGGGAATTAGCAGAGCGAAAGCGCCGCCTCGTCGGCGATGACGGTGCAGTTGGGATGCAGCTGCAGGATCGAGGCGGGCACCTGCGGCGTGATGAGGCCGTAGACCATGTCGCGGACGGCCTGGGCCTTGTCCTCGCCGCTGGCAAGGATGAGGATGCGGCGTGCGTACATGATGGTCTGGATACCCATGGAGACCGCCTGGCGCGGAACCTCGTCGACGCTGTCGAACAGGCGGCTGTTGGCCTCGATGGTGCTCTCGGTGAGGTCGACCACATGGGTGCCGCGGGCGAAGTGGTCGTCGGGCTCGTTGAAGCCGATGTGGCCGTTGCGTCCGATGCCCAGGAGCTGCAGGTCGGGATAGCCGGCTTCGGCGACGATGCGGTCGTAGTCCACGCAGGCCTGCTCGACGTCGGTGGCGGCGCCGTCGGGCACATGGGTGTTGGCGAGGTCGATGTCGACCAGGTCGAAGAAGTTCTTGCGCATGAAGTAGTGGTAGCTCTGCTCGTGGTCGGGGGTGAGGCCCACGTACTCGTCGAGGTTGTACGAGGAAACCTTGGCGAAGCTGCAATCGCCCTTCTTCTGCCACTCGGCAAGCTGGAGATAGGTGCCCTTGGGCGTGTCGCCGGTGGCAAGGCCGAGCACGGAGTTGGGTTTGAGGATGACCTGGGCGGAGATGACGTTGGCGGCCTTGCGGCTCATGTCGTTGTAGTCTTTGGCACGGACGAGTTCCATGGTTGCCTCCTTGGATTGACGTGCAGCTTCCTTCCTGTGATTATCGATTATAACCCGCGCGGACCTCGTCCCCCACGGGGAGCGAGCCTCTCTCGTAGTACACTTGACACCTACGGAATCGGGAGGTGATGCACGTGTCGTTCGACCCCAGACGCGAGGACTACCAGCGCCTTGGCCTGCGCTTTGCCCGCGAGCTCGACGGCAGCGATTCCGCAAGCGCCGTGCACGCCTTCTCCACCTTCGGGAGGCGCTTCGCCAGCATGCGCGACACGCTCCCCCAGTCCGACGCCGATAGGGCATTCCATCTTGTAGCGGATGCAGCCGTGCTGGTTGATTACCAGCTTCCCTTCGTGCCCGACGCGCAGGTTGATGGTCTGGTCTCGCGCGCGCAGGCGCTGCTCGACGAGGCGGTTGCCCTCGACGGCTCCTGCCATGATGCGGTGCGCATGCGCTTTGCCGGGACGCGCCCCACCTTCGAGAGCAGCTACGATTTCCTGCGCGAAGGCGCTTCCGAGGTGCTTGCGTCGTGCCGCGCTCAGGCTGACGAGGCGGCATCCGATGCGTTCCCCGACCGCGCGCGGCTGGGCGTGGCCATCGCCATGGGCCCGTACTACCGCTGGATGGCGAGCCTCGCAGAGAAAGCCCTCATCTGCGGGCGTAACCGTGCATGCATCAAGATCTGCCAAGAGCTTCTCGAGATGGACCCGACCGATGCTGCGGATGTGCGCTTCACCTGCGCGCTTGCCTATGCAAAGCTCGAGGACGAGCAGGGCCTCGATGCGCTTGCCGCAAAGAATGCCGAGCTAGAACGCGGTATTGGGGCGGAAGACGCCTGGATGCTGCTCTCGCGCTGCTCGCTCGCATACAAGCGCCGTGACTTCGATCGCGCCCGCGCGCAGCTGCGCCGTCTCGTCGAGAACTACCCGCACGCCGTCGTCAACCTCGGCGACCAGCGGGAGATGCCCGAAGGCGTGTTTGCGCGGATGGCAGCGGCCCCCGGCAGCGAGGACGAGCTCATGCTCGCCATCTCTGAAGGCACCGTGCTGCTGATGGATGGCCGCTATCCCTTCGGCGCGTGGGTCGAGAACGAGGTGCGGTCCTTCGCCACGCCGCAGGACCTGCATGAGCTTGCGCTGGAGAAGCGGAGGGCCCGATGAAGGCGCGCGAGGAACTCATAGCGCGTCTCGCGGAGACGCGTCGTGCGGAGCTGGGCGGCATGTCCGATGCGGCTTTCGAAGAGCTCAAGCTTGCGGTTCGCGAGTCTCCGGAGAGCTTCGTCGACACGCCCGCCAACCAGGCGTTTCTCCTTATCTGCAACGCCATCGACCGGTTTGAGAAGGACTGCGAGGACAACGACCTGCTCGATGATGACGAGTACTACCGCGCGCGCACGAAGCGCCACGCACGCATGGCGTCCGATTGCGACCAGGCGCTCGAGATCGATCCCGGCTGCACCGATGCCCTCCTGCTCAAGATGCTCGCGTTGAAGGATAACCCCGAGGTCCTGCTCGGCGCCCTGCTCGACATGGAGGAGCCGGTGGAGGCGGAGGGCGATGCGTGGGACAACGTGCTGCTGCGCCCTCAGCTGCGGATTCGCGCCGCGGCCATTCGCGCCTGCATGGATACGGCGCGTTACCGCATGGCCGTCGAGAAGTCGCTGGAGATGTTCGCGCTTGCGCCGAGCGATGTCCTGGGCTGCCGTCATTCTGCCGCACTTGCCTATGCGCGCCTTGAGGACGAGGCGGGTTTTGAGGAGCTCGATGCCCGCTTCAACCATGCGAGCAGCGCGTGGTCCCTGCTCGCACGCGCTATCCTCAACTTCAAACTGGGACGTATGGGAGCTGCGCGCCGCTCGCTTGCGGGGTATTCCACGCTCGTTGAGGGCGGAGCGTATGCGTTGCTGCGGCCGGTTCTCATCGATACGTACATGCCCGACCGTCCCGCCGTCGCCCCGTGCTGCTTCCAGGAGGCCATGTTCGCCGTGCACGAGGCGGATCCCATCGTGGTCGATGTGCCCGATTTCGCGCGATGGGCGGAGGATCAGCCCGCCATTCGCGCCGCCGCGCAAGCCTATGCGGATAAATACGGCTACGATTGGTAGTAACAGGCTTTTTCTGTTAT
>CAMZCV010000014.1 GCA_947305035.1 uncultured Coriobacteriales bacterium
ATAAGGTTGGCAGATTTGTCGATGATGATGGGGCGGCTTACATCCCGCCAGAATCTCCGCGCCTCCCATCCGGGAGGCGTTTTTCGTTACCGGCCCCTAAGGGTGATTCAGCGAATCCCCGAAGAGCATTCATCGGCAAGCGGCTGCGAGCGATTATGCGCTGAATCTGCCTAACAAACGCGGGGGGATTCAGACTGGGGACCCGACGTTCACTCAAAAAGCCATTTTATGCAGTAATTTGGAAGGAACTCTCGTCTCCACCAACGCCGCCGTAACGATTTTCCGTTTTGACGGAACTTTTCGTTCCGCCTGTGCAACAAGAGGCGTTTTTCGGCTGTATTTTCGCAGATAGTCTTTCCCGCATCAGGCGAAGGGTAATGAATCGTTACGACGCCTCCAGCTGAAGCAGTGTTGAAGCTAAAGATTGTTTACATGTGCGAACTGCTCTTCGACAAGAGCTGCTACGTGCCTACGAGCATCGTGGAACGCTGCGGCAGGCCTTGCTCGCTCAGCCCCCTCATGCTGGATGCCGGCGAAGAGCTTGCCGACGGGAACCGGCTCTGTGCGCTGACGGGCATGCTGTATCGCCCCGGTTTGGGCAAGGGAGGCATCACGGCGGAGACATGCGGTGCCCGCGTCGACGTTTATGCTGCCCTCGGGATTGCAGACGCCTCTGCGCAGGTTGCCAGGATGGCGTGCTTCTCTTGTCTTTCCCTGCTTATGGACTTCAACCCGAGCAACTTCGGCGCCATCCGCAAGATCGACTCGAATAAATGGCGCGCGGCACCCATCTTCGACTACGACGGTGCCCTTGGCTTCCCGTTCAACGGCTTTCCGATTGCGAATATGTGCGAGAATCCCTTGCTATTCGAGCTGCTCTGCGCGAACCGCTTCTCTTTTCTTAATCCGTCTTGGGATTGGTCCTGGTACGACCCGCTGGCGCTCGTGGGCTTCGAGGACCGCATCGTCGAGGCGCTCGCTCCCTGCCAGAGCCTTCCGTCAGGCTTCGCGGAGCTCATCGCCCGCGCGTTCGTCATGCAGCGCGATTACGTCAACAAGGTTGCAAGGGGAGAAGCGTCTTAAAGCGCTCCCGTGCAAGTGCAAGTTACAGGAACCCAGGCGAACTGCGCGTCGCATATGCGGCCATGTTGAGGACGGCGCATCATTGCTCGCCTCTGCGGAACGATACATACCGTTTCCCGAGCAATCAAAAACATGGTGAGGAAAATGCCACGCTCGTGCATCTAGTTTCTAACTGAACCAAACGTAGGGCGAATTCCACCCAACGACAGCTAGGACGTACATCATGGCTAAACGTACCAAAACAGATGCAAGCAGGGTGCTCTCTTTCATAGCAGTTCTTCTACTTGCGATCTGCCTCATTCCCACGCTGGCGTCTGCCGCGGATGAGGTAACGGTCGTGGAGCACGATCCGGTTGAGCACGAACAGTATTGCTCGGTCAATTCAGATTACGGGCCCAACACGCTGTGCATCAAATGTGCCTGGGAGCAAGATGATCCCCTTGAAGGACATCGTGCGTGCGAGTTCCACGATTGGACCGTTCTCGTAGCAAGCACGCCCGACGCTTTCTATGACGGCCAGCCCAAGGGTGTCGAGTACTATTGGTACACCACGAACGGAGAGGACCCATTTTCAGAGCCGCACGAAGGCATTCCTGCAGGCATGAGAATCTACAGCGCCCCCATCTACGAGGGTATTGACGGTGCGGTGGAGTATGGCCCGACGAACGAGCCGCCTATTGGAGAAGGAACATACCGCGTCCAAGTGGCAGTTGAGATTCCTGCCTTGACCAGTCCCATTACTGGGGAGACCGTACACTACGTCCTCGAGAATCAGTTCGAAATCCTGTCATCCGCCTACACCGTGTCGTTCGATGCCAATCCGCCCGCGAATGCATCCACGAAGGATAGGGTGAGAGGAAATATGGGCTACCAGTACTTCCCTTCGGTGAAGGCTGAGAGGCAGCTCTATCCAAACCAGTTCGTTCTCCCGGGATACACGTTTATGGGTTGGAATACCAAACCGGACGGAAGCGGAGATTATTATCGGGATGGGGCTATTGTCAGCGGTCTTTCGCAGGTAGGCACCGATGTGACGCTCTATGCCCAATGGGTGCCGATTAGGTACACGATTGTCTATTTCAATAGCTTTAACGAACCGGAGTACTCGACCCAGGATGTTTACTTTGACATGCAAGGAACCCTGTTCGATCCCCACGACCTATGGGTTTACCCAGATGACAGCGCGCTTCTTGGTTGGTTTTCATACGAGTCCGGTTTGTTCTACGATAATCGGGCCCTATTCTGCAACCTGTGCGCTGAGAATTACGACGGAAACTTGGGAGGCTATACCCTGAGATCGCAGTACGTGCACACGAACCAAATCATAGCCGTGGTAACGAAAGATGGAGCGATTCAGGAAGGGATGGCGGAATGCTTCAATCTGATCGACTCGAATGGAGCTGAGTTCACCGTACCCGCCTCTTATGAGGACGGCAGGTATACCTTCGATCCGACGCAAGCGGTTTTTCCCGACGGAACCCATGGGAACCTTCCAAAGGGTTTATACACGCTCACGTTTGAAAGCGAGCGTGCCGGTCTCCCCAAGCGCTCTGTCATAATTCAGTATGGAAATAACTATCCGGCAGGTGTCGTTCTCGACTACTACACCGTGCGGGCGTCAATCGCAGAGGGCGACCAAGGCATAGAAAGCCTCTCAATCGAAGATACGAACGAGCTGATCTTGTTCGATGGGACCGAGGTGCAGGTTTCTGCGACCATCGCGCCGGGCTACCACTTCGCTAGATATGGCGTTGTGGGGGTTAGACCAGGTTGGTGGGCCGATCCTTATACGGCGAACCAAACCATTACCATCAAAGGAACGTCGGAATTGATCGCGAGTTCTGCGCCCAACTCGTACACGGTTCATTTCGACGCTAACACGAAGAGGCCCTTCATGGGCGAGATGGATGACATAGAGATGACGTATGACTCGGGGTGCTACATGCCCCCCAACCAGTTTGCCGTGGCGGGCGGCACCTTCCTTGGATGGAACACCGAGCCCGATGGCAGCGGTAAATCCTTCAACGACAAGGGACTCCTGTACAATCTCACCGAGGAAGATGGTGCCGAGATCACCCTGTACGCGCAGTGGGAGATTGCGAAGTTCACGATCAAGTTTGTGAACGATGACGGCTCGGAGCTGTACAGCACGGTGGTGGAGTACGGCGAGACGCCCGCATATGAGGGAGAGGAGGACACCAAGGCTCCAGACGCGGAGAACACGTATACATTTGCGGGTTGGGATCCCGCGGTTATCGAAGCGTTAGAGGACGCCACCTATACTGCTACCTATGACGCCACGCCAGTTCCGCCTGCACCCGTCGAGCAGGGGACGCTTACCTTCGATCTTGCAGGCGGAACGCTCGACGGCAAGACGGGGAGCATCACCATCGTGGCGAACGTGGGCGATACCGTGACCATTCCCAACGCTCCCACCCGCGAAGGCTACACGTTCAAGTATTGGAAGGGATCCGAGTATCAGCCGGGAGATACCTACACGGTTGAGGGCGACCATACCTTCACGGCAGAGTGGGAGAAGAACGAGGAGCCCGCCCCCGATCCCGATCCCGAACCGGATCCCGAGCCCAAGCCCGAGCCCAAGCCGGAGCCCGAGGTTCCCGAGACCGGTGATGCAACCGTGCTTCCGTCCCTTGCAATGCTCGCCGCTTCCACCGCGATGATTGCAGGGTCCTTGCTGGCTCGCCGCAAGAAGCACTAACGGCGCCCTGAACACCGATTAATAAGGAGGCCTCGGTTCGGGGCCTCCCTTTTCTCTCTGCGGCTCGGCAAAGCTGTAGTAACGTATCTTCGTTATCGAGCACGAATCTCATGGAAATCCGATTCATGAAGGAATCTTGTTTCCGAACGCCGCTCGTGTCAGATGGCAGCCCCCTCGGGTAGATATCGTCGCAGCACGCGTATGGTCGCGCGCTCAACGAGAAAGGAAACGCCATGTCCGCCACCGATACCAAGAACCGCAGGAAGGTCGTTCTTGCCGTAGTCGGCATTCTTGTCACCGCGCTTTCGGTCCTCTTCATCTGGCTGGCGCTCACCAGCTCGTCGTGCAGTCGCACCGTCTCCCGCTGGGAGGCAGAATACGGACACGGCGTCGATCGCGTGGTGACGCTCTACTCCGCCACCGGTGAGGAAATCGGTACTTGGCAGGGCATCATCGACGTCTCATACGAGACGGATCGCGTCGACCTCCTGTTCTTTGACGAGAACGGAACTGTTATCGACCGTGTGGTTATTACTCCCGGTTCCGGCATGCTCGTCGTCGATCAGGTGTGACGTCGGTCGTCCCCGCAAATCCGACCTGCGCCTAGCGAACGCAGAACAGCGCCTCGAGGAGCTCGGGGTTATCGGCGAAGTCGAGCTGCCATGCACCTGCTGCATCGCGGGTGAGATGGGCTGTCGCCGTGAGGGAGAGCACCTCGATATCCTCGTCGGCAAGATGACAAGCATGCAACCGCCAATACAAGCGGGATGGCCAACATGCGGAATAGCTTGTCGAAGCGGACGCTCATAGACATCCTGAGTTCAGATGGTGGACACAGATGATTATACAAGCGGGAATCTGCAGCAAACGGGGCGTTTTAGCAGCCATTTTGGTGGCAAAACGCTGAGAAAACCACCGATAGCAACGGGTATTTGAGTATAATCAGCGTAATTATGGTTCGTTATCTGGAGCCTAAACATGGATAAAACGAAGCAGAAGGTGCTCTTCAACCGACTATTCAGCAGCATCCTTGCTCTGGCTATGGTGTTTGGCACGGTGCCGTTCCTCGCGCTTGCCGACGTTCCGGCTGAGAAGAAGCAGGAAGAGGCTATTGTCGAGGTGCTTCCGGCACCCGAGGAGGAGCCCGAGCTCGACGCCGAGGAGCCTCTCGCAGAAGTGCCTGCGCTGGAGCCCGCAGACGTGCCCGACGATGAGTCGGGAGATACGCCTGATGTTAATCCCGATGACAAGCCCGAGCCAATGCCCGAACCTGCTTCCGACCCTGCACCTGCAGGAACCGGTGAGGGGACGGAGAACACCTTCACGCTCGACTACCTCCGCGGAAGCCACGGCGCCTTCACCGACTATCCCAGCGTGAAAGACGATGAGAGCACCAAGACCGCTGCGGACGGGAAGACCCATTTCACGGGCGTCGACCCCTCCACGCAGGTGAAGGGCAATCTCGATTACAACGGCGAGAAGGACGGCAAAGGACTGCCTCTGGGCGAGAGCGGCTGGCGGCTCGCCGGATGGGTTGCCGACGTCGACGTGACCCTCTCCGACGGCTCGACCATCGAGGCGGGCGAACCCATCACCCAAGATGACGTCGCCAAGATCGTGGTGGATAAGGATATCGCGCTCACCGCCCAGTGGGAGGCCGTCACCTTCACCGTGACGTATGTCGACGGGAAGGACGGCAAGTCTTTTGAGGATGAGGTCTATCCCGACCTTTCCGCGGGCGACGCTATTCCCGCATCGCAGAACATGTTTCCCGAGCTGGAGGGCTTCAGGTTCAGGGGCTGGACAGCAGCCATCGATCTTGTCGATGCGGACGGATTTGAGTACCCCGCGGGCACCGTCATGCAGCCCGGAGAGATAGAGGGGATGGTTCTGAGCAGCGACATCGTCTTCACCGGCGCTTGGGATACATTCCACACCCTCACCTACACAGACGGCCTGGGTGGCGCAGCGTTCGAAGACTTGGTGGATATGGAGAATTGCGAAGGCTACACGATCAACAAGTACGAGAGGGATCTCGCGAAGGCTCCCAAGGTGTTCGTGGGTTGGGTTGCCGATGTCGATCTGAGCGATTGGGATGGCTCCAAGACTGTCGCCGCGGGCACGGTCATTGCCAACGATGAGCTCGAGGAGCTGGTTTCCCCCGATTCCGACGTTACCCTCACCGCGCAGTGGAAGGAGTACACGCCCGTTACCGTCTCGCTGAGCGACCTGCATGTCAAGAAGGTCGTCACGGGGGAGGGCGCGCCATCCGACAGCACCTTCACGTTCCGCCTAACCGCCCTTTACAGCAATGTGGGAATCGCCGCCGCGAACATGCCCATGCCCGAGGGTAGCTCGAGAGGAAAGCAGGACTCCGCTCCCATCGGCGACGGCGGCGAGTATGCTTTCGGCAGCATCACGTTCACACGGCCGGGAACCTACGCCTACGCCATCAACGAGCTCCTTCCCCAGACGCCTGGATTCCAGTCCGACCGTTCCATCGTCAAGATCGTCTTCGTCGTCGAGGGTGATGGGACTTCGCTTACGTGCACGCGTACCGTTACCAGGGGCGACAAACCCATCGAGCCCAATTCCACCATCGAGTTCGTGAACTTCTATAGGTGGCCGGCGATGGCCCTTCTGAACGGCGGCATGGGCGGCAGGGGCTTTGCGGTGCCTGCAACGGGAGACGCCACGCTGATCGCCGTGCCCGCGGCTATGGTGGCCCTCGCGTCGGGCTGCCTGTCCGTGGGGCTGCTCGTCCGACGCCGCAGCAAGGATGACAAATAGTAATTCACGTAATTCGCCTGCTGGGACAGGTTCTTATACACAAGCAGGCCAAAATCTGCTAGTATGTACTCCGCAATCGGGACGTGGCGCAGTTTGGTAGCGCGCGCGGTTCGGGACCGCGAGGCCGCTGGTTCGAATCCAGTCGTCCCGACCATGACAGCTTAAGGCCAGAGGATTCATGCCTCTGGCCTTTTCGTTTGGAGAATCAGGCACAATCGGAATTACAATTCTTGTACCACATCAAGAGATGGGCTATGGCGTTTAAAAGGAACTCCGCAGGCATGGAAGACGGTACGAAAGAACTCAAGCAACTTGCCATCTTCGACTACGACGGCACGATCGTCTCCGGTCAGTCGGGCCTGCTCATCTCGCGGTACATGTTCTCCCTCAAGCTCATGAAGAAGCGCCACGCCTCGCGCCTTATCTGGTGGGGCATCCGCTACCTCCTGCACCTGCCGCATCGCGAGGGCGAGGCGCGCGAGCTCGTCTTCAAGGGGCTCTCGGATGAGCGGCCCGAGGAAGTCGATTCGTTCATGCGCGAGTTCCACGATACGATACTTGCCCCGCTCTACAGGCCCAAGGCCGAGGCCGAGGTGGCCCGGTGCAAGGCGGAGGGCTTTACGGTGCTCATCGTCTCGGCGACCTTCTCGATGCTCGCGGACATGGCCGCGGAGTATCTGCAGGCGGATGCCGCAATCGCAACCATAATGGAGCAGGACGAGAACGGTATGTATACCGGCAGGGTGCAGGGCGATGTTGTGGAGGGGAAGGCCAAACTCGCTGTGATCAAGCGCTGGGCCGACGACCGTTACGGTGCCGGCAACTGGGAGATCTCACGCGCATACGCCGACCACTACAGCGATAGGGATCTCCTCGGATCGGCTGCCCACCCCTATGCCGTCTGTCCTGACGGACTTCTCAGGAGATATGCCAAGAAGCGGGGCTGGGACATCCTCAACTGGCGCGAGTAGCCCCAGCGCCCACGATTGCCTACTTGGCGCCGGTCATCCTGTTGACCTGCTCCAATCCGCGATTGAGCAGAACGGATATCACGATCCACGCGAACGCCGTGCAGATGGCATGCTGCGAGGAGAAGCCGAATGCGCTCGAAGCGTTTGAGAACAGCGGGATATCGAAGGTCCAGAAGAAGTGCAGCAACAGGGATGCAGCGAGGAACGTGAGGCATTTCACGTCCAGGACCTGCGCAAACGAGAAGTCGCGACCGTCAGATCCAAGCGCGAACGCACCGCCCTGGATGGCGCCCCACGCAACATGGCGACCGATTGCCATGCCCGAGCTGGTAAGGATGAGATTGATCGAGTTCTCGAGCCCGTACAGGTTCCAATAATGCAGGGCAAACCCTGCCGTCTCGAAGGCTCCAAACGCTCCGGCTACGGCGGCGCCGATCAGCATGGAGCTCAGGATGTAGTTGCGTCCCCTGAAACGCAGCAGGAAGAATGCGATGACCGCACCCTTTACAACCTCTTCCACGATGGCGATGAAGAGCGATGCAAAGAATCCGCCCGCAGAGAGGGTTTCGTAGGGGAGGAGCGACTCGATTGCCACGGCACCGAGAATGCTTACCGTGCCACCCAACACGAAGACCTTTGCCACTTCGACGAAGCTGATGTTGCGCAGCGCGTTGCATTCGAAGAAGAATACGGCAACGGTGAACGGGGCGGCCATGGCGCCGAAGAAGATGAAGCAGGCAAGCCCGATGAAGTTGTCGAAGACCGAGGCGACGAGTCCGAAGAGCGCTGTAACCACAACGAGCAGCAGCAGAACGCGCGAAAAGAGCCAGGGGCGAGGCCAGCGTGTGGAGACCTGGCTGATGGGCGGCGTGGTGTCAGAGGTCCCGCACATGAAGATACGCTCCGCCTCTCCCGTGCTGTGCTGCTTGAAAACGCTGCTGAAGAAGTCGCCGTAGCGCAGCTCCACCGCGCCGGTGCCGCCGGCTGCCTCGTTGACCTTTGCAGTCACGGTGGTGGTGAAGTACGACTTCCAGTTTCCGCCGTCGGGTTTATCGACTTCTTCTTGCGCGGGAGCCACGCTTGGAGCTGCGGGAGCGGGGATGCTGGCCGGTGCGGGTGCAACGGCAACCCGAGAACCGCAGTGCATGCAGAAGCTGGCATCATCGGCGATCTGCGTTCCGCAAACAGGGCACTTCATGGACTCGTCCCTTCGAGAAGGAATTGACTGTCGGTTTGAATCATACCACCGTCGCAGCATATCGCCGCATTGCCGAGCGTCGAACGCGCTGCTTTGCTCCGCTATCATGGGAACCAGGAACGCTGCCCACGAAAGGAGCCGTCATGAACGAGACCATCCAGACCCTCAAGACCCGTCGCTCCGTACGCAATTTCACCGACAAGCCGGTTCCGCGCGAGCTTATCGAGCAGATCATCGACGCCGGCCTCTGGGCCCCCAACGGCATGGGCAGGCAATCGCCCATCATCGTGGCCGTTACCGACCGCGCCCTGCGCGACCGCATCTCCAAGATGAACGGCGATGTCATGCGCGCTGGCGGCTACGCGCCCGAGGGAGAATTCGATCCGTTCTACGGCGGCCCCGTGGTACTTGTGGTGCTGGCAGATCGCGCGGTGGGCACATGCGTCTATGACGGCTCGCTCGTCATGGGTAACATGCTCAACGCGGCCAAGTCGCTCGGCGTGGATTCCATCTGGATCCATCGCGCCAAGGAGGTGTTCGACTCCGAGGAGGGGAAGGCCATCCTCGCCTCGCTCGGTGTGGAGGGCGACTACGAGGGCGTCGGCAACTGCGTGCTGGGATATGCGGAAACCCCTGCGGGGGAGGGAGCCCCGCGCAAGGATAACCGTGTCTTCTGGGCGGAGTAGCCCGCTCGGGCCGCGTTATGCGCGGCCGGGCCTCACGATGATGGGGATGTTGGAGAGCGCCTCGGCGGCCTGCTCGGGCAGATAGACCGAGAGGAGCGCGCTGCCTGCCGGGAAGACGGCGGTGCCGTCCGCGCCTATCTCAACAAAGCCCTCGCCGAGCACGCAGATCCAGCGCTCGCCGGCGTGCTCCTTGCCCACGTTCATGGTCTTCTCGCCATCAGCGTGGCGCGAGACAACCACAGCGCAGCCCGGACCCTCCTCTGAGCCCTCACGGGTCCAGCCCACGATATCCGGCTCGTCGAAATAGTCGTTCTGCTTGCCGAACGCGCAATGCTCGCGGATCTCCATGAGCAGCGGCAGCTCCGCGACGGCGAGGATGCCGTCGTTGGGCAGGCCGTAGAGGTCGGCGAAGAACACGCAGGGGTATCCTGCCTCGCGCAGGAGGATCATCGCGTATGCAGCCGGCTTGAACCAGTGGCGCACGGTCGACTCGAGCGCCTGGTCGGGCTGGGTGTCGTGGTTCTCCACGAAGGTGACGGCGTGGATGGGGTCCTCGGAGACGAGGGTGCCGTCGAAGAGCGTGCGCAAATCGCAGCCTTCCGGGTCCTCGCTGGCGTGGAAGAAGTTGAAGTGCAGCGGCACGTCAAACAGCGAGAGCGACTCCTCCTTGCCGAGATAGGCCTGCAGTTCCGCAAGGTCCTTCGACCAGTACTCGCCCACCACGAAGAGCTCGTGGTTGACGGACGCGCGCATGTCGGCGAGCCAGCGCTGGTAGAATGCACGGCTGATGTGCTTGAGCGCGTCGAGCCGCAGCCCGTTCACGCCCGTGGTGCGCAGATACCAGCGTCCCCACTTGGCGAGCTGCTCGTAGACGCGCTCGTTGGAGACGTCCACGTCCATGCCCATCAGGTAGTCGTAGTTGCCGTTCTCGGAGCGGTCGACGTCCTCGGCCCACTCCTTCTTTCCAAAGCGCCAGACGCCCGAGCGCTGCTCGGCCTCGTTCCAGTCGCAGCCCGTGAAGCAGCTTGCATCCCAGATGAAGTCGTCATACGCGCCCGCGCGGCCGGGGAAGGTGAAACGCGACCACGCGCACAGCGCGCCGGGGCCGGCGACCTCTTGCTCGCGGTCTGCGGGGCTCGTCTCGGTGGCGCCGATGAGCTCGGGCTCGTCTCCGCCCATCTTGTGGTTGAGCACGATATCGCCGAGCACCTGAACGCCCGCATCCTGCAGCGCACGGACAGCATCAACATATTCCTCGCGCGTACCATACTTGGTGCGCACGGTACCCTTCTGGTCGAACTCGCCCAGATCCCAAAGGTCGTATACGCCGTAGCCCACATCGTTGACTCCGGCCTGGCCCTTGTATGCAGGGGGCAGCCATACGGCGGTGAAACCAAGCTTCGCGAGCTCCTCTGCCCGCTCTGCCATTCTCCGCCAGTGCTGCCCGTCGGGGGGCAGGTACCAGCTGAAACCCTGGAGCATCATTCCGTTCATATGTGCGCCTCCTTTCAGAAGCGACGTGTCGTCGCAGCTCTCCGCAGGGGGCGGCGAGCTGCCAAATGACTATGCTACCCATTGCAACAGCGGTTATTCACCGCGTACGCATTTCATCACAGGGGCGTCAAATTTGGAGAATGCGCTGGATAGGCCCTATACGACGACAAAATAGAGCATGGCGAGGAAGAGGTACATGCCAAAGAGACCGAAAAAGAGGCCGTCGGCGACGCGCTTGGGGATGCGGCTGAGGAAGGCCTCCATGGCGGGGTACACCCACCACACGATGATGGTTGCGGCGATGCTGTAGACCAGGGAATTCTGCAGGCAGACCTGTCCCATGAAGTTGAAGGGCAGGGCGCGGTAGTCCCACAGGCTGTAATCCTGGTTCACCGCCATGCCAGTGAGGAAGTCGATGCTCGTGCACACGGCGAGGTTGAGCGCGAACGATGCCAGGAGCGTGGGAAGCTTGCGTCCGCCGAACCGCTTGAGGAACCGCTCCTTGAGCGGGTGGAGGAGCAGGACCACCATGACCAGGGCGATGCCCTCGGCCGAGAACGGGAAGAGCCATTGACCCCAGAGCATGGCGTTGGAAGGGTCGTAGTCGCCCATGAACACGCCGGCGATGATGAGGCGGCAGAAGAGGATCTCCGCCCAATGCCCGAGCATCGAGAACACGATGAAGTAGATGGACGTATTGCGCCAGAACGGCCACGTGCGCACGCGCTCCTTGAGCGGAAGCGCGTCCGAGGATGAGATGCCGTTCATGCGGTCGGATGCGTCGGGCTCGAGGAAATACGAGCCCAGCCCTTTTGCGGAGAGGAGATATACCACCACGGCGATGC
>CAMZCV010000015.1 GCA_947305035.1 uncultured Coriobacteriales bacterium
GCGACCGCCTCGCGCAGCTCGTCTGACGTGACGCCACTCGATGCCATAAGGTCGTGGAGCGCCGCGAGGTGAGAGGGCTCTGCAGACGAGTAATCCGCAGAAGCGTGAGCCTCCTCGCTCTTTTCGGGCTCGCTCACGGTCTCGTTTTGCGCTGGCTGAGGGCTGCTCGAAATGCCGATTGTCGGTGGCATGTTCAACGCCTCGCCTCCGACCATCAGGGCCGAAATCTTCGCAGCGCTGTCATTGTCGAGCGGCATCTCGTCTGGCAGGCCGAATCGGTTCTTCGCGTCCCACACAGGATTGTGCGACGTTCGGATGACGCGAGCACCGCCTTTCGCCTTCGACGCTCCGCTCTTGGTCTTGCTGACGAAAATCTTGTAGTCGCAGAACAGCAGCATGTCGCACCATTCCTTGACCTTCGGGGCTACCTTCTTCGACAGCTTCAGCTCGAAGCGGTCGTAGGCTCCGCTCTCGTCGGGGCGCTCGAACTTGCGCATGATGGAATGGCAGAGCAGCACCACGGAGCACCTGTGCTCAACGACCTCAGAGAGCGCGTCGAGCAGCCGACCGAACTCTTCCTCTAGGTGCGTGTATCCCTTGCCGTAGCCAGGGGACTCGATGGACTCCCAGTTGTTCTTCTGGCACAGATGCCGGATGCACAGGACCTCCGCTGCGTCTGCCGTGTCGATGACGAGCGTCTTGCAGGGAATCTCTCCAATGCGCACGGCGCGAACCTCATCGAGCAGCATCGACCAGCTGCTTGGCTTTGGCAGACGTGCGACGGGGAGTTGGTTGGTTCCGCCCTCGACGTCGATGAACACCGCCTCGGGAAGCTGTGCGGCAAACGTCGACTTGCCGATGCCCTCGGAGCCGTACACGACCATGCGAATCGGCACGGTGCGAATTCCGTATTCAAGCGAATACGCCATGTCATACCTCCTTTGCTTGTGATCTAGAACGTGTCACCGCCCCATGCGATGGCTTCACCGCGCGGATCAGGCGCTGGAGTCTCCTGCATGTCCTGCCCGACGATTCGGCCATCCTCGATGACCACCGTGCAGCTGTCATCTGTCGCGACTCGCGTACCGATGACTTGAAGGCCCTCGCCCTCAGCCCACGCGGCGAACTCCCTGAGCTGCTCGGTGTCGAACTGCTCCAGCTTGTCCACGAGGACGAACCCGCACTCGGGGCGCGTGGCGCGCGTGATGGCGGTTGCGACGCGGAGCTGCTCTGCGCCGCTCATGTCGCTCCAGACGTGGCCGTTGTAGGTCAGCGTGCCGTCCTCGACCGAGAGGCCGGGAAGCGGCATCCCGGCATCGTCCAGCAGCTTCACGCGCTCGGCTCTCAGCTCGTTGAGTCTTTCGGTCAGCCCGTCGCGCTCATTAGCCTTACTCTCGGCTTCTGCCATGGCCTCCGCTCGGGCGATGTTGGCACGCACCATGTCGTTCACGACCTGTGCGCTGCGAATCTGGCCCTCGACCTCCGACACGTCCTCGTCGCGCAGCCCATCAATTGCTGCTTTGTGCTCGTTGAGGTTCGCGACCATCTCCGCATGGCGCTCGATGGACGCCTCGTGCTCGGCCTGCAGCTCCTTGATGCGTCTGGCAAGCTCCCCGACCTTCTGCCACGCGCGATCGGCCTCCACCTCGAGCCACTCGACCTCCTTGCGGCGCTGGGCGTTCTCACCGTTCGCGATCAGGATGGCCTGCATCTTCTCGTTGAGCGCCGAGACGTCGATGTAGTCATCAGGCACGTCATCGTACGCTGGCATGGACTCTGCCGCCT
This sequence comes from uncultured Coriobacteriales bacterium, assembly GCA_947305035.1. Classification (GTDB taxonomy): domain Bacteria; phylum Actinomycetota; class Coriobacteriia; order Coriobacteriales; family Atopobiaceae; genus RUG721. The sequence continues at coordinate 1,786 of CAMZCV010000015.1, forward strand.
TGGCCTTTGCGTCGGCGTCGCGCCCAACGAAACGCCGCTCGTCGTATGCGGACTTTATCTCCCTGTCGATGCGCGACAGCTCGCCGTCGATTCCGAGGATGCCCATGAGGTAGTCGGCGCGCTGCTTGTCGGTGCCACCCATGAAACGCGGCAGGTCGAGGGCGAGCTGTGAGACGAACGCATTGAGAAGCTGCTGGCCACCACGCATCCCGCGCGAGTCGGTGACCTGGAGCGTTCCGTTCTTGCCCTTGCGCTCTACCACGATGCCGTTGGTGAGTTCGACGTGCAGGCGAGCAGGGTTTGCCGCGCCGTCGCGGTTCGGGGCCTTCGGCTTGAGCTTGTCACCGCCAAGCGCCCATGCGATAGCGTCGAGCACGCTCGTCTTGCCCTGCGCGTTGCGACCGCCAATGACGGTCAGTCCATCGGCTGACGGCTTCAGCTCGACCGCGCGGACGCGCTTGACGTTCTCGAGCTCGAGCGCGCTGATCTTCACGGATTCAGACATGAGCCAAATCCTCCTTCTGTGTCTTGTGGTTAGAGTTCGCCGCGCATCTCGAGGGTCTTCTGATACCTCAGCTGACCGATCATTTCGCTCAAGATGCCGCGTTTGGTGGATTCGCCACCGAGTGGTACGTGGTTTTGGTTCGCGTAGGTGCGGAGCTGCTTGACAGTCATGCACGACAGCTCTGCTTCCAAGTCGTTGACGTAGCGGCTCAGCTCATTGAGCTGCTGCCTGGTAAGAGGTGCCTCCATCACTTGCCCACCTCCGAAACCATCCAGCTCGTCGAGATCACCGGCTCGTCCGAACCACCCTCGCACGCAAACGCCGAGATGAAGTCAGCGCCGTCCTCGGTGTCCGCGTGGATGTTGATGGACGTGACGCCCAGCTCGTCGCAGAGGTCCAGCAGGTCGATGCCGAAGCTGCGGAGCGCGGCGCGCGCGTCCTCCTTCGAGACGTCCATCTACTCCTCCTTGAGCAGTTCCCACGTGTAGCGGCCCTTGCCGCTGTTGCGCCACTGGCCGATGCCCTTGAAGCGGCCATAGTCCAGGCACTCCTTCACGTACTCGACGTCCTTGTCAATCATGCACGTGATGGTGCATTCGACGTAGGTGCCGATGGGAGCCTCCTCGCTGTGCGCGAGGGCGATGCGCTCTCCCAGCGGGGTGGACGCGCGCAGCGGGCGTTGGCAGTCGGTGGCGCTCATGTCGAGGTTGATGGGGAGCCACAGCGGAATCTTTCGCGGCTCCACGAAGATGAAGTTGTCGACCTTCTTCTTGCGCTGATAGTTGCTCTTGTCCTTGCTGGTCTTGGTGTCGGGAATCTTGTAGAGGATTCCGAGCTGCTCCTTGATGTGCCCCCTGAGCTGGTAGTCCCAGAGGTACGGCGTGCCGTCCTCCATCTTGGGGAAGATGGTCTTGCCGCGCTCGGTGGCCTCGTCCACGCCAAGGGCAGCGACCTCCTCCTTGCGGCTCGGCGCGTCGGGTGCCTTCGACGCGATGAAGTGATCGTGAATCTCGGGGTCTGCTGGAGCCGTGCCCAGCAGCGGCTCCGTGAAGGTGATTCGCACCTTGATTGACTTCATGTGTCCTGCTCTCTCGTGAAAAAAGTTGAATAGTTCTGTGCTGTCCGTTGCGGCGAGAAGCTACGCCCTCGTGCCGCTAACCTGCGCCGTAGCAGTTCTGTGCATCGCGGAGCCTGTGCTATGCCGCGATTGTCTGCGCATTGCCCGTGCTAAGCTGTTCCCTGCCTTGCCAGTGCCGTCCTGTCCAGTGGAGTGACCACCGCGAAGCACCGCGAAGCTAGCCCGCTGCAGGTCACCGCAGACCTCTGCCTACGCTTTGAGATGCTTTTCCAGCGCCTGTGATTGCCCACCAGTGCTCTGCCGCCGCATTGACTTGCAGTACGATGCTCTGCCCGCACGTTTCCGTCCTGTGCAGTACCTATGCCGTTCCAAGCTATGCCCACGCTAACCGTCGCAAGGCCAGTGCCGTGCTTGCCACACCAAAGCTCATCCGCTGCTGTTCGCACCTAAGCCTTTTCGACTCATTCCTCAGCCCATGCGACGCTTCCTGTGCCCGAGCACATCAGCGCTGTGCCTATGCAGAGTCCTGCTCCACCATCCCGCGCCGAAGCTGTGCGTCTCGACTGTCGCCTTTGCCAAAGCCTGGCAACTCTCAGCCGTCGCTCTACGACGGGATGACGCCCGCCTGCATCAGCGCGGCGAGCACGTGGCACGCGATGACCCACACCGCGATTGGCGCGACTCCGAGCGCCACCGCCCGAGCCAGCCACGCGATGCCGTCGAACCTGTGGCGCCTGTCGCGCTCCATGACGCGGATGCGTCTGCGCTCCTCGAACGTCAGAGCCTCGTCCATGTGGTACGCTCCTTACTGTGCCCGTGCGGGCACACTCTCTCGTGCGGCGGGACGTCAGCCTGCCAGCCCGTCCCGCCGACCCATCAAATCCTCCTCGACCCAGCGCACGAACTCGCTGCGCCGTGCACGGTATCCGCGCTTCGCGCCGTTCGGCTTGCGTGCGTCGAGCCTTCCGGCCTTGATTGCGTCGTAGGCCCGATGAGGGTCCACCTCGTACTCCTTGCAGAGCCGACGCAGCGGCTCGTATGGCTCGTGCTCCGGTGGCTTGGACGGCACGATCACGGCGTCCTCGGCCACGTACCAACGGCCGTTGAGTTGTATTCTCTCGGGCAATTCCATCACCTCCAATCCAATGTGTGCGAGCGCCCCCACCAATGCGCCGCCCCGTCAGGCGGCAAGAAATGCAGTCGATAGAGAAAGGAGTGGTCTGCTGAAAGGAAGGAGTGTGACGCCTTTCGACGGTCCGTGCGCTGGTGTCCTCGAAGCCGATTAGGGCTGCTTGGCATCAGCGGTCACCGAAGTGGGCGGCGCACAGGTCGGGGCGCTCGCGGTTGGTTGTGGATGGCTAGGCAACGACGTGCGATGCGCAATAGCTGCGGATGCAGTAGTCGATGCCCTTGCGCGTGATGCGCGCATATGGGTCGTTCGCCTTGCCATCTGGCCGCGTTGTCATCATCTGGACCAGGTACCCGCGCTCAATCGCCTTCTTGGTCGGCGCGTTGTCCTGCTTGCAGATAAGGCCGTCTGCGCGAAGCAGCGCAAACAGGCGCTTGCGGTTGATGGTCTTGTCGTACTGGGCAAGCTGTCGTGCCGCCTCGGTGATGCTCATGGTGCCGCTTGCCTCAATTGCTACGTCGTACATCGTGGCCTTGGGCAGCAGACGCGCGTTGTCCTCGATGAGGGCTTGCGTGCGCTCTCGTTCGGCCTTGAGCGCCTTGAGCGTGGCTATCATCGTGTCGGGGTCGTTGAGCATCTGCTCAATCGTCTGCGGCGTGGCGTAGATTCCATGCTTGCGGATGGACGGCAGCACGTCGTGGGTCACCCAGCGTTTGAAGGCTTTTGCTTCTGGCTTGCGGCTGCGCATCATGAGTGAGTACATGCCAGCTTCTGAGACGATGAGCGGTGCTGCGCCCTTACCCTCCCAATTAGGGATGGTTGCGACCTCATCATCATCCAGCCCGCGACCTTCCTCGCGTAGATGGTTGGTTGCGATGCCCAGTGCGTCGCAAATGTCTTTTGCGACAAACCACGGGTCGCCGTTCACCTTTAGCGCACGGATTGTGCCATAATCTTCGTTGTTGAAAACTTGGATGCTGTTGTCCACGTTTCAGCCTTTCTACCGTGCCCTCGTAGCTGGTACCTACGGGGGCGTTTTTTCTTACTGCTTTATGTACAGCCCTAGACGCTCTTCGGTTCGACCGAGCAAATAATCTGTCGAGCAGCCAAAGAGGTCGGACATTGCAAGTAGCTGATGAGGACCGGGCTTGGTTGTCCCGCTCTCCCAACTTCTAACTGCTGAAGGTGAAACGCTTAGTGCTTCTGCAAGCTGCTCCTGCGTCATGTCCTGCATAGAACGCTCTCCACGAATGTTGCTAATCAACTCACCCTCCCTTCGGGGATAGCAGCTGTAGATGTCCACGAACCTGCGCATATGGCCTAACGTCGAGCAAGCTCGAATGCGCGCCGCGTGGTCTTCTGTCCTCGTGCCCGTCGTGGTGACCGGAGTCCGTCAGGAGGTTCCGAGCCGCATATGCGGGGTCACGCTCCAACCGTCTGTACTCGTTTTCTGAGTACCAGTAATCAATAGTAATCGACTTTCGATTGCTGTCAAGCGATTTTCACTAATTAGTGCGCGGATTTTGAGTACGCTTGCTAAGATGTTCTAAGGGGGTGTTGCCGATATGAAACTGAAAGAAGCGCGCAATCTTACGGGAATGAAGCAAAAGGAAGTAGCTGAAAAGACAGGCATCCCACTCGGTACGCTTCGTAGATGGGAGCAAGGAGTAAATGAGCCGGATACGGATTCTCTTGTGCTCCTTGCAGACCTCTATGGAGTGAGCACGGACGTAATCCTTGGAAGCAGCTTTTCAAGTAAAAACGAGGTTCAACAGCTATCAGCTGACGAGCGCGAGCTTATCCGGCTGTTCCGCTCATGCGACCAGCGCGGACGCGAGTACATGATGCAGATGGCAGAGGTCACGGCAACCATATTTGCCGACCAGCAGTAACCAACCAACACAAGAAAGGCGGCAACCATGGGACTCTTCCAGCGATTGACGATGACGAGCTTCAGAACAGTTGTCGAAGCGCCTGACGGGATGAGCAAGGTCAACGTCTATACCTACGACGGCAGGCCGCTGAAGAAAGTACGCGTCGGCGAAAAGTTCAGAGTTACGCTGATGGTCGGCGAGCACAAGATGAAGAGCGTTTACACAGGCACCACGGCAAATGGAAACGTGGCCATCTCATACAACGGCAAGCCGATCGGTTTCCTCAGCACGAGCAAGAACGCGAATCTGCTTGTGTCGGTGCGCGACAGGGTTGGACCTCTTAGTCTCGTGGCCGAGCGAACGGGAACAGGTAAAGGCGGATGGCCTGAGATCGTCGTGACATTCGACAGGAAGTGGATGCTGGCGAACAAGTAGCCCTGTGTCTAGACACAAAAAATCGCCCCCGCGCCGCTGCAACGGCACGAGGGCACGCGAGAAATGGAGGGACTAGCTCCATGGCCAATCGTAGCAGAAGGAAGCGGCGCAGCGCGTGGGGCTCGCTCACGCAGGTGGACGAGTCCACGTGGAGAATCCGCTATTGGGCCACTGGTCCCGATGGCTACAGGCGCCGCTCGTGCACCGTTCGCGGCTCGCGGCTCGACGCAGAGCGCAAGCGCTCCGAGCTGATGCTGGCGCACTCGGAGGATGCGCCGTGCCCGACCGTGGGCGAGGTCTGGGAGCGGTGGGCGCTGCCTGGATACGAGCGTCGAGAGCGCGGTGGCGACATGAGCGCCTACACGCTGCGCCAGTACAAGAGCGGATGGAGCAAGCACGCATCTCCGCGCTGGGCCGACGTCCCCTGCGATCAGGTGCGCCCGCTCCATGTCCAGCAGTGGCTGGATGGTTTGACGTACAACGGTGCTCTGCAGTCGATGAACGTACTGCGCCCAACCGTCGACTACGCGGTGCGATACGGAGTCGTGGACGCCAACCCGTTCCGCGAGAAGTACCTGATGCCGTCGAAGTCGAGCAAGGCGGACATGGACAAGGGGATTTGGACGCTTGACGAGATGGGTGAGCTTTGGCGCGAAGCCGCATGGGGGCAGTGGTGGGAGGCCGCCTTCCTGCTCGCTGCGTTCGGCGGTTGCCGCGTGGGCGAGTCGCTGGGCGTCCGCTCCGATGACGTGACGCTCGCCGACGTCGGCGGCACTCCGGTCTGCATGGTGCGCATTGACCGCCAAGTCCCAAGCGTCGGCTCCGAGGTCAAAGGCAAGCTCAAGAACGCGCAGAGCCATCGGACGATAGCGATACCCGGCAGGGCTGGGGTGCGCGTCCACGACCTCTCGGAGTCATGCGCGACGTGGCTCAGCGGTGACGGGATGGGCGGTCCGTCGAGCCAGCGCAGGCTCATGCTCGCATGGAAGGCGTCAGGTGCCGAGCACCCGTTCCGAAACCTGCGGAACAGCTTCGAGACGAACATGCGCTGGACGCTGCGCCTGCCGCCATGGGTGGTCGAGCCGCTCATCGGCCATGCGGGCAAGGGAGTCACGGGCCAGTTCTACGACCGCCCGAGCGCTGAGATGTTCGCCGAGACGATAGCCGATGCCTATCGCAACAGGCCCTACGACGATGGCTGGCTGTGGGCCAATTGATGAGAGTTAGGTCGATTTGGGACGAAATACTTTTATGCAAGCCATCTACCTGCGGTTTTATGGCATGTCGTATGACCCTATATGATAAAGGCATTGTGCTCGGTTGTGCAAGTAGCGTTTTTATGTGCGGTTATTCGTGCGACATGTGCGGCAAAAGTGCCGTTGTGCGCACACTTGGGACGCGGCTGGGACGCAAAAAAAGGCCCCCTCCGCCGAAGCGGAGAGGGCCATGTGTCACTCTTTGTCTTGCTTTCGCGGCCGCAGCCATACCGTCTCCTCGTGCAGGCACTCTGGACAACGTAGCGTCATGGAAGCCTTGTCCCCGAGCGCCCACTCTGAGCCCTCCACCCGCTCCATCGCGTGCCCGCACTTCGGGCAGTCCACGTCGATGCTCACAGCACCCACCACGCAATCAGCGAGACGAGCGCTCCGACCACGAGGACGAGCAGCACGCCGAACGCCGTCACGGCACCTCCGTAGGGCATTGGTGGCTCCTTGGGCAGGTCGTAGCGGTGGTAGCTCATGACACCACCGTCCCCGTCGTGATCGCGATGTAGCGCGTCTTGCCGGAGTATGACGTGTACACGCCCCAGACGTACTGGCCTCCTTGGCAGAAGCCGTAGCAGCGCACGCTTTCGCCTGGCTTGAGCGTGCCTGTGATGGTGCTGCCGCTGTCTGTCGAAGGCACGGAGCGGACGTTGCGCTCAAGCGTGGCAGTGACGGTGAAGTCAGCGCTCACGACGCCAGAAGGCTCCTGGCTCGCGCTGCCGTAGCGGTAGATGTAGGTCCAGACGTTGCGCAGGTCGCGGACCTCCACCTCGTGGCCCGTCTGGTCACCGCGATTGGGGCCCGTGATGCCGCCGTACTCGTCGCCATGGGCGTCTGCCTGCTTGCCGCCACCGAGAGCGACGCCAGTGTGACCCTTGACCCACAGCACGTCCCCACGCTTGACCTTGTTTGCGCTGTAGGCCATGCGGACGAAGCCCTGCGCGCGCAACTGCTCGTCTTGGTTACCCGTCCACATATATGTGATGGGGCCGCTGAGACGCCCACTGAGAGCGCCGTTCACGCACTGGCGTACCATCTCGGAGCAGTCCACGTCGCTGCTGCTCACGGTGGTCTTGCTGCCATCGGAGAGCGTGACCGTCTCGATGCTGCCCGTGCCACGGTTTGGCTGTGAGTAGCCGTGACTATCGTGCCGTGCGAAGTGCTCTGCAATCTGAGCTATGCGCTCGGGTACCGATAGCGCCATGGCTAGACCTCCGGCAGTCCGGTGGCGATGGACGTGAGCACGCTGATGATGCCCGAGAGCGCCGCGCCGCTCGCCACGCCGCACCAGTCAACAGCGGTCACGCCGACCGCGTTGGTGCCGATAAGTGCCACTGCAGTCTGCGCCATCGTGCGGACCGCGCGGATTCCTGCCGCGCGCCAGAACTCCTTGCTCATGCTTTCCTCCTAATGAAAAGGCCCCCTTTCGCGGGGGCCACGGTTCCGGTTGGTTGTGATCGACGCCTACACCTCGCGCTCTGGCAGCTCCATCACTCGGGCAACCAAGCAGTCGATGAAGTTGTTGTCAATGCCAAGGTCAGTGCAGAATTGCGTATACTGCTCGTGCTCGTCGTGCAGGGCGTGCTTTTCCTCGGTGCTCGCCTTGCCCAAATCGTCTAGGTAGCGATGGCACTTGTGCACGATGTCAGAGCGGGTCTGTGCCGCCTGCGCCGCGATTGAGCGGTCCTGCTTTCCCTCTATGTCGGTGAGCCGCTTGTCAACCCTGTCGCGCCACTCGGCCTCCGCCTTGCGCTTCACGTCGGTCTTGCGCTCGCTGCGGGCGATGAGCGACGTGAGGTAGGCGGTGAGCGCCGTCGATACGATGGGAGCGGCCCACTGAATCAGCCCGTCCACTACTCGCCCTCCACCTCGGGCTGCTCCACGACGGCCTCGTGCTTGTAGCACTTGCAGTCGAGAACGAAGCCCTCGTCGGTCATCAGCATGACCGTGTGGACGGGGACGGGGGACTTGACTACCTCGGAGAGGACTTGGTACTCCTTGACCTCCGCGTCGGCGCGGGTGTCGTACACCCACGTGTTGCCGCCGATGACGCCGTTCTGCATCTCGATGACGATGTACTTGCTCATGTTGTGCTCCTTAGCTCGTGAGTGCGATTACTTCCGCCATGACAGTGGTTGCCACGACGTTGGTGCCGGGTGTGATGCTCTCGCCGCTTGCGATGGCCGTTGTCACCTTGTACAGCGTGTGGCCCATCACGAGGTAGCTGCCCACCGCGTAGTTGGCGCTCGCCTTTCCGCGCTCCACGGGCGCGATGACCGAGAGGGACTTGTCGATGGCTCCGTCAGCCGTGTAGCCGTACACGGTGACCATCGGCACGGGTGCGCTCTGCGGGGCCGTGGCGGTGGAGTCGAGCATGACCTCCTCGGTGCCGCCAAGCTCGGTCTTGTACGTGATGTTGAGCGGGGGGTCGATGGGCGTGGTGACGGGAGTGGCGAGCTCGTAGTAGAGCATGACTCCGGACATGGCGGTCTTGAAGGCTGCTGCGTCGGAATACGTGGTGTCGCGGACGTACAGCGTGGTGTTGTTGCTGGAGATTGCGATGTTCTTGTCCTGCACGTTGTTCGACGGAGCCGTGTCGTACTTCGCGCACCTGATGTTTCCGGCAGCGGACGCGCTTGTCGCCCTTTGCGCACCAGCAAGTGTGCCGTAGAAATACTGCCCCGTCGCGTCCGTGTCAGTCACCCACGTCAGCGTCCCGAGGTCCACGCTGCCCACCCGCGTCACCGCCTGCGTCTCGGTCAGCTCGTCGTACACGCTGCCAGCGGACTTGAGGCCCGTGGGGAAGTACGTGCTCACGGGGATGCTGCGCTCCTGCGACCAGTGAGGCTCGTAAGTGCCGTTGCGCGACGGGTCGGAGAGGTTGATGCAGATGTCGTTCTGGTAGTCTCCTACGTAATTCAGCCAGAACCGCATCTTGTGACAATTGCTCGGGATTTCCACCAGCCTATCCGATGCGAATTTGCTGACATATCCGATGTACCCCTCCGATGCGTCGTAGAAATACACCTTACCAGATATGTTCGTGACCGTCATGAAGTAGTACGTGGTGGACGGAAAAACGTCGATGTAGTTCTTGGAACGCAAATACTGATTCATCACGCCGCCTTCGTTTTGGCCCGTGGCGTCGATGATGTAGCCCTTCTCCCACTCCTCGTCCCACAGGTTGAACCCCGTGCTCCTGATGCCCGTGATGTTGACAGACTTGAGCGTGGGTGCGCTGTACGGGTAGTACGGCAGCGGGTACATCGCCTCGAACTCGGCCACGGTGGCAGGCTCGTTGCCTGCGCCGAACATAAGGGTGAGGTCGAAGAGCTGGGGCCAGAACGTGACGTTAATTAGCGTATCAGCGAACACCTTCATTGTGGGCTGAACAGTCTTATTCGAGTTTCCAA
>CAMZCV010000016.1 GCA_947305035.1 uncultured Coriobacteriales bacterium
GGCCTCGGCGGTCTGGGCGCCCATCTTCTTGGGCGTGGCGAACACGCGCAGGCCGGCTGTCTCCTGCAGGGCAGCGAGATTGTCCGGAGCCACGTCCGCGACATACTTGAGGTCAGGACGCTCGGCGAGCGCCCGGGCGAGGGGGCCATCGACCCAGTCCGACAGAACGCACTGCTCAAGGCCTGCGAACAGGTTGTGGAGGAGACGCTCGGCGAGAAGGTCCTCTGGGGACCGTCATCAACCGACGCAAACGTTCCGCTCTCGTTGGGCATTCCTGCAACCACCGTGGGCGCCATCCGCGGTGCGGGGGCGCATACGCGCGAGGAATGGATCGACGTAGAGAGCCTCGCGCCGGGCGTGGATTGCGCGCTGGAACTCATGGAACGGCTGGTATGCGCATGAGCGAGCGGCTCGACAACGAACTGGCAGCGCGGGGGCTGCTCCCCTCGCGCTCGAAAGCACGCGAGGCCATCCTTGCAGGTCAGGTGCTCTGCGACGGATCGGTGTGCACGAAACCCGCGCGCAAGGTGGATGGCTCGACGGCCATCGAGCTCACAGGCCGCGTCATGCCCTACGTGAGCCGCGGAGGGCTCAAGCTGGAGAAGGCCATCGAGACCTGGGGCATCAATCTCTCCAGCCGCACGCTGCTCGATATTGGGTCATCGACCGGCGGATTCACCGACTGCGCGCTCAAGCACGGAGCGGCTCGCGTCATCGCGATCGACGTGGGGACCGATCAGATGGTGGAGCCGCTGCGAAGCGACCCGCGCGTCGAGCTCCACGAGCAGACCGATTTCCGCAGCATGCCCGCCGAGGCCCTTGCCGGCGCGAGCATCGCATCCATCGATGTGTCGTTCATCTCGGTGCGCCTGCTCGTTGATGCCATCGCTGCGACCGACGTCCGCGAGGTGATCTGCCTCGTGAAACCGCAGTTCGAATGCGGGCAGCGCGAGGCGAAGGCCCGCAAGGGCGTGGTGGCGAGCGAAGCGGTGCGGAAGCAGGTTGTGGCAGACGTTCGGGAAACGTTCGAGCAGGCAGGCTTCACCTGCACGGGCGTGGTGCCCTCCCCCATCGCCGGCGGCGACGGCAACGTTGAGTACCTCGCGCATTTCGAGCGATAGCTCCCTGCTTTCCCTTGCCAATCTGCAACCTCTTGCCTATAGTTGATGCCAGCCATCGAACGCATGTGAAACGGAGCACCCATGGCACAGCGAGCCAACATCGAGCAGTATGTCTTCGGAACCACATCCCTCATAGCCAACCGCATGGCGGCCGCCATCGATTCCCGGCTCACGGGCGTCACGTATAAGCAGTGGTTCTTCCTCATGATGATCGACCGCATGGATTCGCTCGAGAAAAGCGTGCACGATGTTGCGCAATTCATCGGAACAACTCGTCAGAATGCCCGCAAAATCATCGAGCAGCTCGAGAACAAGGGGTATGTGGAGACGTCCGTCTCGCACTTCGATGCCCGCGCGCTCAGCGTGAAGATCACCCGCAAGGGGAAGAACTGCCTCACCAAGAATGCTCCGCTCGTCGCCGATGCCACCGGCGAGCTCTTCGCCGACGTCTCCGACAAGGAGCTCACGGCGTTCGCGAAGACGCTGGGCAAGCTCGTCGCCACCCTCACCTCGGAAGGCGAGGAGTAGGAGCCAGCAAGAGGATTGTCCCTAGCGCGGAGCTACCGCAGGCTTTCCTCGCCCGTAACATGCTCGCCCAGGTAATTCGCGAATTTCTCGGTATAGAAGCGGTAGTAGGAGTATGCGTTGCGCATGCGCTCGAATGCGGGGATGCCCGCCCAGATCATCGACGGCAGGGCAAACAGCGGCAGGTAGAGCGGTCCGAAGATGAGCGACTGGATGCAGTGGCCGTACTCGTGCACGAACAGCATCTCCTGGCGCTTCTTCATGTACTCGATGGTTTTGGGGTGATCCGCGCCCTTGAGGTAATCGGGCACGAAGATGAAGGGTCCCAGCGATAACCCGCGCGAGAGGCGCCATCTGTTCACGAACGCGCAGCGGAAACGCTCGCCCTTCTTGCCCGGCACAGCTAGATACAGCACGGCCCCCACCAGCGTCTGGGGCAACCCCCATGTTAGCTGGACGAGGTAGAAGGCGGTCTTTTTCGCTACACTCATCATGGAAGCTAGTATAGTCGCTCGCGGAGGGGGCATGGCAGAGACGACGCACACGATCGTGGGAACCGAACGCGCCTGGGCAGGCCGCGTCAAGGCGGCAATCGCCCTGTGCGCGCTCGCCGCCGCAGCCTTCACCGCGCTCGCCTGGCCGCTCTCCCCTATCGGATGGGTGCTCGCGCTTATCGCGGTTGCCCTGCTCGCCATCGACCTCGTGTTCCTCATGGATGGGGAGACGAGCGTCGGCATGATTCCGATTGCTGCCATCGCCGTCCTCCCCGACGCACTCGCCGCCTATTTCGCAACCGGAGCCGTTGCGGCGCTCGTCTGCATTGTCGTCTGCTGTTTGCTCGCCTGCTTCATGCTCGTGTGGTTCGCCCGTATGGCAGCTGCAACCCGCCCCGGGAAGGACACCGTACCTGCAAGAGCCGCCATCGTCCTCGGATGCGCCGTCAAGCAGGGCAGGCCGTGCACCACGCTGCAGCTGCGTCTCGATGCGGCAGTCGAGCTGTGGCACGAGCACCCGGAGCTGAACTTCATCGTAACGGGCGGGGTATCCGACCCAAATGAACCGAGCGAGGCGCAGGTCATGGCCGCCGTGCTCGCAGAGGCGGGCATCCCCGTGGAGCAGATCATCGTCGAGGACCGTGCACTCAATACCGAGGAGAACCTCGCCCACTCGCACGAGCTCATGGAGGACGCGGGGCTGGGTAGCTCGATTTGGCTCGTCACGAGCGACTACCACATGTGGCGGGCACGCAGGATAGCACGCAGCGTTGGGCTCACCGCCATCCCCTATGCAGCGCCCACGCCCGTTGCGTCGTGGCTCGTCCAATGGTGCCGCGAGGTGCTCGTTATCTGTTTCGGCGCCTAATCGCCAGACCCGCCCTCGTTGCGCATGCGCTCGACGAGCTTGCCCGCAAACGCTGCGCACACATTCTGGAAGAGCGTTCCTGCGATGACGGGCAGCATCACCTCTCCGGGGAAATACCGCGCGGCGATGACGGCGCCCGCCGAGATGTTGCGCAAGCCGCTTTCGAACACCATCGTCGCCATCCGATCCGTTGGCTGATGCGTGGCCCGCGCCGCGGCCATGCCCAACACGAAGCCCAGAGAGGCGAACAGTCCTATGAACACGATGACGCCAATATACTGCGGCGTGAGGTTGCGCATGTAGGGAGCGGCAGCCGTCGTGTTCGAGAGGATGACCAGCATGAGCATGACCTTCGTTGCAGGAGAAATCGCCGGCGAGAGCTTGCTCTTCCCCCACCCCTTGCCAAAGTGGTTCACTGCCGTGCCTGCAAGTGCGGGAATGGCGATCTGCACGATCATCGAACGCATCATGCCCAGGGCATCCACTTCCACGGCGGCACCCAGCAGCACCCTGAGCGTGAGCGGAATCGTGAACGGCGCGAGCACGGTTGAGACGAGCAACGTCGCGAGGCCGAGCGACGAATCGCCTCCGTGCATCGATATCCACATGGTCGAGATGACCGCCACGGGCACGCAGTACTCCAGCACGATGCCCGTCACGAGGTTGGGATTGCCCCCGAAGAGCAGGCTTCCCAGCGCAAAGGCCAGCAGCGGCATGAGAACGGCGGAGACGGCGAGGATGATGAGCATGGGCCGAGGCCGCCTGAACGACTCTGCCAGGGTATGGAAGTCGTTTCCGAGCGATCCCTGGAACGTGATGACGGCGAACATGGCAGGCACAAGCGCTTTCAGCGGAGAGAACACCGTGGGGAACAGCACCGCCAGAGCCACGAGAACAGGCGTGGTGGCCGCAAAAAGACGGCCGATGAAATCGCCGAAGCGCTGCCATGCCTGCACGTGGAACCCCCTTTCACCGCATGCTATTGTCGCACTTTCCGCAGTCTGCGAAGACCCCGTATCGGCGCGCAATTCCTCCTTGCAATTCAAATACCTACAAATTACTATGAATTAGGCAAACGCGCGGCCCCTCGCCGCTTTTCGATAAAGGAGAACACAACATGTCAGACACGCTGCTCACCGTGGCAGGCCTTTCCGCAGGTGCAGGCGACAAGCCCATCCTGCACGGCATCGACCTCTCAATCGCCGCAGGAGAGACCCATGTGCTCATGGGCCCCAACGGCGCCGGCAAGTCAACGCTCGGCCACGTCATCATGGGCGACCCCGCCTTCGACGTGACGTCCGGCACCATCACCTTCGACGGCGTCGACATCACCGAGAAGAGCCCCACCGACCGTTCGCTGGCAGGCATGTTCCTCTCCTATCAGGCTCCCGTCGAGATTCCCGGCCTTCCGCTCTACACATTCCTGCGTACCATCTGCCAGATGCGTCCCGAGCTCAAGACCACCGCGCGCAAGTTCCGCGATGAGGTTGGCCGTCTTGCCGACGAGCTCGACCTCGACCAGGGCCTCATCATGCGCGAGCTCAACGTGGGTTTCTCGGGCGGCGAGAAGAAGAAGATCGAGATGCTCCAGCTCCTGCTGCTCAAGCCCAAGCTTGCCATCCTCGATGAGACCGACTCCGGACTCGACGTGGACGCCCTCTCCATCGTCTCCAAGGGCATCGAGGCCTACCGCCAGCGCTGCGACGGGTCGCTGCTCATCATCACCCACAACACGCGCATCCTCGAGCGCCTCGACGTCGACCGCACCCATGTCATGGTGAAGGGCCATCTCGTGGCAGAGGGCCCCGCTTCGCTCATCGACGAGATCGACGCCCACGGCTTCGAGCGCTACGAGCGCGAGCTCGGAAGCGAGGCATAGGCTATGGCGCGCACCAACGTTGCCGACGTCAACCGCTCGCTCTACGACTTCGTGATGCCCGAGGTCGATGCCGAGCGTTATGCCGACGGCCTCACGCCCGACATCGTTCGGGCAATCTCCGAGAAGAAGAACGAGCCCGAATGGATGCTCGAGAAGCGCCTGAAGGCCCTCGAGCTCTACCAGCACATGGAGATGCCCGCAAACTGGGGTCCCTCCATCAAGGGTCTCAACATGGACCACATCTCCACCTACGTGGCCCCCAACACCAAGCGCACCAACACCTGGGAGGACGTACCCGAGGACATCAAGAACACCTTCGAGCGTCTGGGCATCCCCGAGGCAGAGCGCGCCACGCTCGCCGGCGTGGGCGCCCAGTACGACTCCGAGATCGTCTACCACAACATGCGCGAGTCGGTGGCCGACCAGGGCGTGGTCTACACCACCATCGAGGACGCCATCACCGATCCCGAGCTCGAGCCCATCGTGCGCAAGTACTTCGGCACGCTCATCCCCATGACCGAGCACAAGTTCTCCGCCCTGCACTACGCCGTGTGGAGCGGATCGAGCTTCGTCTACGTGCCCGAGGGCGTCACCCTCCCCTTCCCGCTGCAGAGCTACTTCCGCCTCAACGCGCAGGGCGCGGGCCAGTTCGAGCACACCCTCATCATCGTGGAGAAGAACGCCAACCTCCACTTCATCGAGGGCTGCTCTGCACCCAAGTACAACGTGGCCAACCTCCACGCCGGCGCGGTGGAGATCTTCGTGGGCGAGGGCGCGCACATGCGCTACTCCACCATCGAGAACTGGTCGAAGAACATGTTCAACCTCAACACCAAGCGCTCGACGGTGGCCAAGGACGCCCACATGGAGTGGGTGTCCGGCTCGTTCGGCAGCCACGTGAGCTACCTCTACCCGTCCACCATCCTCGCCGGCGACAACTCCGACTGCGAGTTCACCGGCATCACGTTCGCAGGCGCCACGCAGGACCTCGACACAGGCTGCAAGGTCACCATGAACGGCGCCAACACCAACGCGAGCGTCAACACCAAGTCCATCTCCAAGGACGGCGGCATCAACACGTTCCGCAGCTCCGTCATCATCGGGCCGCGCGCCGAGAACGCCCGCGCGTCCGTGAGCTGCCAGTCGCTCATGCTCGACGACATGAGCCGCTCCGACACCATCCCCGCCATGGACGTGCGCTGCGCAACCGCACAGGTGGGCCACGAGGCAACCATCGGCCGCATCTCCGACGACACCGTGTTCTACCTCATGAGCCGCGGTTGCTCCGAGGCCGAGGCGCGCACGATGGTGGTCAACGGATTCGCCAACCCCATCTCCAAGGAGCTCCCCATGGAGTACGCCGTCGAGATGAACAACCTCATCAAACTCGAGATGGAAGGGGCGATCGGATAATGGCCGAGACCATGCAGCTCTCCCACATCAACACCCCTCCCGCGCAGACCTGGAACTACCTGCGCGTGAACGATATCGCCCTCGAGGTCCCCGTGCCCGAAGACCACGGCGCCGCGTTCAACCGCCTGCCGCGCATCTTCGACGGCATCGAGTGCGGCCTGGGCGAGGAGGCACGCAACTGGATCGTCGCGAGCGTTCCCGAAGCGCGCTACATCGAGGTTCCCGCACATACCAAGCGCACCGATCCCATCGTGGTCGTCGCCACCGCCGGAGAGAACGCCTATTCCGACACGGGCGTCTGCATCCGCGAGGGCGCCGAGGCCACCGTGGTGGTTGCGGCGAGCGCGGATCCCTCGGGCAACGCCATCACCGCAGCGCTCACCCGCATCATCGTGGAGCGCGGGGCTACCGCCCACATCGTCGAGGTCGTCGCCCACGGTGGCGCGAACCAGCACCTCGAGGGCCTCGGCATCGACGCGGCGAAGGATGCACGCATCGACGTGCGCCAGTACTTCCTCGGCGGCGCGAGCGTCGCAGCCGGCATGGCATGCAACCTCGCCGGCGATGATGCCGCCTTCGATCTCTCCTGCCGCTACCTCGTGGGCAACGGGGAACTCCTCGACATCAACCATATCGTGCGTGCCCGCGGACGCAACACCCGCGAGAACATGGCCGTCTCGGGCATGCTCGCCGACGGCTCGTCCAAGACGCTGCGCGAGACGATCGACCTCGTCCACGGCTGCAAGGGTTCGCAGGGCAACGAGGCCGAGACCGTGCTCATCGCAGGCGAGCATATCCGCAACAAGACGCTGCCCACCATCCTCTGCGACGAGGACGACGTGGCTGGCAACCACGGCGCCACCATCGGCGCCATCAGCCCCGAGCAGCTCGCCTACATGTCGGGGCGCGGCCTCACGGAGGCCGAGGCTGTAGCGCTCTTCGAGCGCTCCATCTTCGACGACGCGCTCATCCATGCGCCCGAGCCCATCTCGACGGCTGCGATCGCACTGCGCGCCGAAGCCGTGCTCGGCAACGAGATCAGCAACGACTCGCTCGAGGCGCTCGACATCGTCTTCTTCAAGGAGGTGTAGCATGTCCCTCTCGCCCTCCGAGCTCGACGCCATCCGTGAGAATCCCTATCGCGCGGACTTCCCGCTGCTTGCAGGCAACCCAGGGATAGCCTATCTCGACAGCGCGGCCACGTCGCAGCGCCCGAAGAGCGTGCTCGACGCAGAGATGCGCTTCTATGAGACCATGAACGCCAACGCGCTGCGCGGCCTGTACCGCCTGTCGGTGGAGGCAACGGCGGCCATCGACGCCGCGCGCGCCCATATCGCGCGCTTCATCGGCGCCTCCGACCCCGCAGAGGTCATCTTCACGCGCAACACGAGCGAGTCGCTCAACCTTGCCGCCCGCTCGCTGGGCAAGCTGTTGCTCAACGAGGGCGATGAGGTGGTCATCTCCATCATGGAGCACCATTCCAACCTCATCCCCTGGCAGCAGATCTGCGCGGAGCGCGGCGCCACCCTCACCTACCTCTACCTCGACGACGACTACCGCATCCCCGCCTCCGAGCTGGACAAGATCGGCCCGCGCACCAAGATCGTCTCGGTGACGCAGGTCTCCAACGTCCTCGGCGTGAGGAACGACATCGCAGACATCGCAGCACGCGCACATGCCGTCGGTGCGGTCTGCGTGGTGGACGGCGCCCAATCGGTGCCGCATATCCCCGTGGACGTTGCCGAGCTCGGCTGCGATTTCCTGGCATTCTCGGGCCACAAGATGCTCGCCCCCATGGGCATCGGCGTGCTCTGGGGGAAGCGCAAGCTGCTCGAAGCCATGCCGCCCTTCCTCACCGGCGGCGAGATGATCGACTCGGTCTCCGAGCAAAGCGCCGTATGGGCGCCGATTCCCGCGAAGTTCGAGGCGGGCACCCAGGACGGTGCCGGCATCGTGGCGCTCGGAGCTGCCGTGGCCTACCTCGAGGGCATCGGCATGGCAGCTGTGGAGGAGCGTGAGCGGCTGCTCGCCATCGCGCTCACCGACGCGCTCGCATCGCTTCCCTTCGTCGACATCGTGGGGCCCGTTGACGGTTCCCGCCATGTCGGCGCCGTCTCGTTCAACGTGCAGGGCATACACCCACATGACGTCTCGTCGATCCTCGACATGAACGATGTGTGCATCCGTGCGGGCCACCACTGCGCCGAGCCGCTCCTCAAGCGTCTGGGCGAGAGCTCCACGTGCCGCGCGAGCATCGCCCTCTACAACGACCTGTCAGACATCGACCGGCTCGTCAATGGCCTCGAGTCAGTTTGGAAGGTGTTCAATGGCTGAGATGAACCTCTACAACGCCCAGTTCATGGACCACGTCCATAACCCCGACTACAAGTACCAGATGGATGACGTCACCTGCAGCCATGAGGGCATCAACCCCTCCTGCGGCGACGAGCTCACCTTCTCCATCCGCCTGGCAGACGACGGCACCATCGAGGAGGCTGCGTTCACCGGCCACGGCTGCGCCATCAGCCAGGCGTCCGCCGACATCATGAGCGACCTCATGATCGACAAGACGCCCGAGGAGGCCATCGAGCTCTGCAAGCTCTTCATGGGCATGGTACGCGGCGAGGTCACCGATGAGGCCGAGCTTGCCAAGCTCGACGAGGCGCAGCTCCTGCGCGACATCTCACACATGCCCGCGCGCGTGAAGTGCGCGGAGCTGGCGTGGCGCACCCTCGAGGAGATGCTCGAAGAGCACTGCGGTAAGGCGGCAGAGGAGGCGATGTAGCATGGCGGAGATGTTCTCCACCAAGGGACGCTACGCGCTGCGCACGATGGCCGACCTCGACAGCCACGAGGGCTGGGTCTCCCTCGGCGACGTTGCGGAACGCCAGGGCATCTCGCGCAAGTACCTCGAGCAGATCATCTCGCTGCTCTCCAAGGCGAAGTTCGTCGAGAGCCAGCGCGGCAAGAACGGAGGCTACAGGCTCTCGCGCCCGGCAGAAGACTACACGCTCGGCGAGATCCTGCGCGCCGTGGAGGGCAACCTCGCGCCCGTCTCGTGCCTCGATTGCACGAGCGGCGAGCTCTGCCCCAAGATCGAGAACTGCACCACGGTTGATATCTGGCGCGACCTCGGCAAGGTCACCTCGGCTTTCCTCGACAGCAAGACCCTCGCAGACCTCATCGGTCCCGACGGGTCCGATTCCTGCAGCGTCTAACTCGACATCCCTGCTCGTAGCAACAGCAAAAAAGGGATACTCCCCTAAGTGCAGTACCCATAGCTAAGAAAAAACGGCCCCGCAGATGCGGGGCCGTTCCTGTCAAGAAACCTGTCCCTTTGACAGGATTGGGGCTTATGCCCAGCCCTTGCCGTCGGAACCGAAGTCCACGATGAGCTCCTTGGCGCGGGCGACGACGGCGTCGAAGCCGGGCTTGAGGAACTTGCGCGGGTCGTAGTTCTTGCCCTCGAGGTCCTTGCCGCTCTCAACATAGGCGCGCTCGGCGCGGGAGAAGGCAACCTGGAGGTCGGTGTTGACGTTGATCTTGGAGATGCCCATGGAGATGGCCTTCTTGATCTGGTCGGTGGGGATGCCGGTGCCACCGTGGAGGACGAGCGGCAGGTCGCCAACCTCGGCCTTGATCTTGGCGAGCTGATCGAAGGAGAGGCCCTCCCAATCGGCGGGATAGAGGCCGTGGATGTTGCCGATGCCGCAGGCGAGGAAGTCGACGCCCAGATCGGCGATGGCCTTGCACTGCGCAGGATCGGCAAGCTCGCCCTTGGAGGCAACGCCGTCCTCGACTCCGCCGATACCGCCGACCTCAGCCTCGACGGAGAGGCCCTTGCCGTGGCAGAGCTTCACGATCTCGGCGGTGCGGGCGAGGTTGAGCTCGAAGGTCTCCTCATGGGAGCCGTCGTACATGATGGAGGTGAAGCCGGCCTCGATGGCCTTGAAGCAATCCTCGTAGGAGCCGTGGTCGAGGTGCATGGCAACGGGCACGGTGATCTTCATGTAGTCGCAGAGGTCGCGCACGACGTCGGCAACGGTCTTGAAGCCCTGCTGCCACTTGGCGGCGCCGGCGGTGCACTGGATGATGACGGGGCTCTGGAGCTCCTCGGCTGCGGTGAGGATGGAACGGGTCCACTCAAGGTTGTTGGTGTTGAAGGCCGCCACGGCGTAGTGGCCCTTCTCGGCGGACTGAAGCATCTGTGCAGCATTGACAAGCATGGGTAACCTCCAATGGTCGGATGGCAGACAAGCGTCGTGCTCTGTTTGTATTTTAGCGCGTGCCATGCGGTGCTGGTGTCATAATCGTATGGGTGGATAAAACAATCGGTTAAGGAGCTATCATGGAACACCCCTGCGCGTGGAGCGAGTACACCGAGGAGCAAACAGCCGAGCTTGAGGCGTTTTGCGCGAAGTACCGCGCCTTCATCTCCGAGAATAAGACCGAGCGCGAATGCGCAGCAGCAGCGATCGAGCTTGCCGAGAAGGAGGGCTATATCTCTCTTGAGAGCGCCATCGCGTCTGGAGCCGCGCTCAAGCCCGGTGACAAGATCTACGCGTCCAACAGGGGCAAGACCCTCATGCTCATCCAGCTGGGCACCGAGCCGCTCGAGAAGGGCCTCAACATCTTGGGCGCCCATATCGACTGCCCGCGCCTCGACATCAAGCAGAATCCGCTCGAGGAGAAGAACGGCCTCGCCTACCTCGACACCCACTACTACGGTGGCGTGAAGAAGTATCAGTGGGTCACCACCCCCCTCGCAATCCACGGCGTCGTCTGCAAGAAGGATGGCAGCATAGTCGAGGTGTGCGTGGGCGAGGATGAGGACGATCCGGTCTTCTACATCACCGATCTGCTCCCCCATCTCGGAGGCGAGCAGATGGCCAAGAAGGCGTCGGAGGTCATCGAAGGCGAGATGCTCGACGTCCTGGTCGGCTCGCGCCCGCTTGCGGCCGAGGATGGCGACGAGCGCAAGGACCCGGTCAAGGCCAACGTCATCAGCCTCCTCAGGGAGGAGCTCGGCATCGAGGAGGAGGACCTGCTCTCGGCGGAGCTCGAGGTGGTTCCCGCCGGCAAGGCCCGCGAGCTTGGCTTCGAC
>CAMZCV010000017.1 GCA_947305035.1 uncultured Coriobacteriales bacterium
TCGAACTTGTGACCTCCCGGTTATCAGCCGGACGCTCTGACCAACTGAGCTACAGGCCCAACGCAGGAAAAGATATTACAACGCAACGGGCATTAGGTCAACCGTATTTTTTGGAATTCAAAGATTGCCGTTTGACGGCGTTTTGTAAACGATGTGTTCAGACAGCCGATTCTCGGGTAGGATTACCAACACACGAGTAAGGAGCGGCATGGCGCTGATTCGCATGGACATACAGACGGTCGTCGTGGGCGGAGGCCCGGTTGCCTCGCTCATCGTCCTGCGTACGCGCGGCGGCGAGAAGGAAGTGCAGCTGCCCATCCGCATCGGATCGATCGAGGCAACCTCCATCAGCATGGGCATCAACGGTGCGCCGTCCAAGCGCCCCATGACTCACGACCTGCTCCTTTCCACCATCAAGACGCTCGGAGGCAAGCTCGAGTCGGTCACCATCGCCAAAGTTGAGGGCACCACGTTCTTCGCTCGGCTCAACATCCGCCTTTCCAACGACGACCTGCGCGCCGTCGACGCGCGCCCGTCCGACGCTATCGCGCTCGCAGTCCGCGCTGGCGCGCCCATCTTCGCCACCGAGGACGTGGTGAGCACCGCAACGCTCCCCGACTTCGCCGCCGTTGAGGAAACCGAGCGTCAGCATTCGCTCGAGGAGTTCCATTCGTTCGTCGAAAATCTCTCCCCCGCCGATTTCGGCGAGCAGAGCGAGTAGCTTTCAACGAAGTCGGTAGGTGCCAAGCGGCCCCTACGCTTTCCCCGCGTTCTCTACCTGCGCTTTTGCAAAAGCTATACTCGACAGGTTGAATAATTCCTACCGACTTCGTCCTAACACTTGCCGACTTCGCCCATTTTTGCATCATTATATATTACTAATTTTATATCATTTAATAGAACGCTGTGCGCTCCCTGAGTTACGAAGTCGGTAGCTTGCAGCATGAAGTCGGTAGGAATTTTTGGTTCTGCCGAGTATGCCTTTTGAAAAAGCGCTGGTAGATGACCTGCTGTTGCATAATGGACCGTTGCAAACCTACCGACTTCATGTAAGGCGTACAGAAAACGGCCCCGCGCATGAGGTCGCGGGGCCGTTTCTAGGCGAATTTGCTTTTCCAGCGTCTACTCCATGTCGTCGAGCAGCTCGTCATCGTCGATATCATCGACGCCTATATCGACCGGATCCTCCTCGCCCGCCTCGCGTGCACCTGCGGCTGCGAGGTCGAGCATGAGCTGGCCCTCGGTGTTCTGCGGTGCCTTCTTCTTGCGGGCAACAAGGCGTGCAACTGCCGAAACGTGGTCGGTTGCGGCGATGTTCATGACCTTGACGCCCTGCGTGGCGCGTCCGAGTGCGGAGATCTCGCTGGCCTTGACGCGGATGACGACGCCCTCCTCAGACACGATCATGAGCTCATGCTGCGGGCCGACGACGCGCATCGCGCAGAGCTTGCCCTTCTTCTCGGTCATGGCGATGGTGAACACGCCCTGTCCGCCGCGCTTGTGCTCGGGATACTCGCTCACCTTGGTGCGCTTGCCATAGCCGTTCTCGGTGATGACGAACAGGTCGCCCTTGCCGTTGGAGATCTCCATGCCGAGCGCAACAGCGCCGGGCTTGAGCGTGATGCCGCGGACGCCGGTGGTATCGCGGCCCATCGGGCGCACCTCGGACTCGTCGAAGAGGATTGCCTTGCCGTCGGAGCTGCAGATGATGACCTTGTCGCCCTCGCGGACACGATGGACGTTGATGAGCTCGTCACCCTTCTTGAGGTTGATGGCGATCATGCCGTCGCGGCGCGTGCGGTCGTAGGCGCTCATGGACGTCTTCTTGACCACGCCGTCGGTAGTGGCGAACATGAGGTACTCGTCCGCCGGGAAGTCGCGGCAGGTGATGACCGCGGTGGGATGCTCGCCCTCGGCCAGCGCAAGCACGTTGACGATGGCGTTGCCCTTGGCCTGGCGGCTGCCGATGGGCAGCTCATGCACCTTGAGGCGGTACACCTTGCCGAAGTTGGTGAAGAACAGCACGTAATCATGCGTGGACGCCACGAAGATGTCCTCGACGAAGTCGTTGTCCTTGAGGTTGAGGCCAGAGATGCCCTTGCCGCCGCGCTTCTGCTGGCGGTAGGTGGCGACGGGAAGGCGCTTGATGTATCCGGCGTGGGTGACCGTGACCACCATGTCCTCCTCGGCGATAAGGTCCTCAACGTCGAGGTCCTGGGCCTCCTGCCTGTTGATGGTGGTGCGGCGCTTGTCTGCGTACTTCTCGGAGATGGCGGTGAGCTCGTCCTTGATGACCATGAGGATCTTCTCCTCATGCGCGAGCAGGTCCTCGTAGTAGGCGATGCGCTCGTGCAGCTCGGCGATCTCGTCGACCAGCTCCTGACGTGCGAGGCCGGTGAGGCGGCGCAGGCGCATCTGGAGGATGGCCTCGGACTGCACATCGTCTAGACCGAATGCGTCGAACATGCGCTTCTTGGCCTCGGCGTCGTCGCGCGAGGAGCGGATGATGTGGACGATCTCGTCGATGTTGTCGACGGCGATGAGCAGGCCCTCGAGGATATGGACGCGAGCACGCGCCTTATCGAGGTCGTACTGGGTGCGGCGGGTGACGACTTCCACCTGGTGATCGATGTAGTGCCTGAGCATCTCGCGCAGCGAGAGGGTCTTGGGCACGCCATCTACCAGCGCGATGTCGATGGCACCGAACGTGGCCTGGAGCTGCGTCCTCTTGTAGAGGTTGTTGAGCACGACCTCGGGGACTGCGCCCTGTTTGAGGTCGATGACGATGCGCACGCCTTCCTTGAGGTTGGACTCGTCGCGCATGTCGGAGATGCCCTCGATCTTCTTCTCGTTGACCGCCTGCGCGATCTTCTCCTGGAGCAGGCCCTTGTTGACCTGGTAGGGGATCTCGGTGACGACGAGGCGGGAGCGGCCGGTCTTGATCTGCTCCACATGCACCTTGGCGCGCACGGTGATGGATCCGCGGCCCGTCTCGTAGGCATCGCGGATGCCCTCGGTGCCCATGATGATGCCGCCTGTGGGGAAGTCGGGACCCGGGAGCACCGTCATGAGCTCGTCGGTGGTGGCATCGGGATTGTCGATCATCATGCAGACGGCCTTGGTGACCTCGCCGAGGTTGTGCGGCGGGATGTTGGTGGCCATGCCTACGGCGATGCCCGAGCTACCGTTGACGAGCAGGTTGGGGAAGCGCGACGGAAGCACCGCGGGCTCGGTGAGCGACTCGTCGTAGTTGGGCTGGAGGTCGACCGTCTCCTTGTTGAGATCTGCCAGAAGCTCCATGGCGGGACGCGCGAGGCGGCTCTCGGTGTAACGCATTGCTGCTGCGCCATCGCCGTCCACGTTGCCGAAGTTGCCGTGGCCGTCGATGAGGGGCAGGCGCATGGACCAATCCTGCGCCATGCGGACCATGGAATCGTAGATTGCAGCATCACCGTGGGGGTGATACTTGCCCATGACCTCGCCGACCGTCCACGCACTCTTCTTGTGCGGGCGGTTGGGCGTGATGCCAGCCTCGGCCATGGCGTAGAGGATACGGCGGTGCACCGGCTTGAGGCCGTCGCGCACATCGGGAAGGGCACGCGCCACGATGACCGACATCGAGTACTCGAGGAAGGAGGTCTTCATCTCCTGCCCCATGTCGATGGGCTTCAGCGCTCCGCCATGGATGTCGGTGAGCGAGAGGCGCGTGCCGGCCTCGTCGGCCAGCGTGCGCGAGAGGTGCTTGCCTGCGAGCGCGGGGCGTGCCTCCTCGTCCTCCTCATCGGACTCGTCGGCGTCGTAGTCCTCATAGTCCTCGTCGTCGTTGTCGTATCCGGCGTCGTCGAGGATATCGTCGAGGTTGGAACCGCCCTCGTCGTCGAGGTTGTCGTTATCTTTGCGATCGTCTGCCACAACAGGGCCTTTCTCGAATGATCTTCGCTAGATGTCCAGGAAGCGCACGTCCTTGGAGTGCGTCTGGATGAATTCCTTGCGCTTCTCCACCTGGTTGCCCATGAGGTCGGCCACGGCGCGCTCGGCGGCATAGGCATCTTCGATGCCCACCTTGAGCAGGATGCGGTTCTTGGGCTCCATGGTGGTCTCGGCGAGCTGCTTGGCGTCCATCTCGCCCAGGCCCTTGTAGCGCTGGACGGTGTACTTGGAGGAATCCTCGTACTTGGCTACCTCGAGGGCGAGCTCCTCGTCGGTGTAGAGGTACTTACCACCCTTGCGGCCCTTGGGACGCAGCTGGTAGAGCGGCGGTTGCGCCACGTAGACGTAGCCGGCGTCGATGAGCGGGCGCATGTAGCGGTAGAAGAACGTGAGCAGAAGGATACGGATGTGCGCACCGTCGACGTCGGCATCGGTCATGATGACGATCTTGTGGTAGCGCGCCTTGGTGATGTCGAACTCGGGGCCGACGCCCGTGCCGATGGCCGTGATGAGCGAGGTGATGGTCTCGGAGGACAGCGCCTTATGCTCCTGCACGCGCTCGACGTTGAGGATCTTGCCGCGCAGGGGAAGCACTGCCTGGATGTTGCGGTCGCGGGCGCTCTTTGCGGAGCCGCCTGCGGAGTCGCCCTCCACGATGAAGAGCTCGGTCATCTCGGGGTCGCGCACCGAGCAGTCGGCGAGCTTGCCCGGAAGCGAGGCGCTCTCGAGCAGGCCCTTGCGGCGCGTTGCCTCGCGTGCCTTGCGGGCGGCAAGGCGGCCCTTGGCGGCCTGGGTTGCCTTCTTGAGGATCTCGCGCGCCTGGTTGGGATGCTCCTCGAGATACTCTGCCAGACCCTGCGTGACGATGCGGTTGGTGAGCGTGCGCATGTACGAGCTGCCCAGCTTGGCCTTGGTCTGGCCCTCGAACTGCGGGTCGGGCAGCTTGACGGAGATGACGGCGGTGAGGCCCTCCTTGATGTCGTCGCCCGTGACGTTGGAATCCTTCTCCTTGATGATGTTGGATTTGCGACCGTAGTCGTTGATGACCTTGGTCATGGCCTCGCGGAAGCCCGTGAGGTGCATGCCTCCCTCATCGGTGAAGATGTCGTTGGCGAAGGAGAGGACCGTCTCGGAGTAATTGGTGTTCCACTGGATGGCAACCTCGACCTCGCCGCGCTGATCCTCGGGCGCATCGGGAGCGGATTTGCCCTCGATGTAGATGGGCTTGGAGAGACCCGGGAGGATCTCCCTCCCCTCGTTGAGGAACTTGACGAAGTCGACGATGCCGCCGGCGTAGCAGAACTCGTCGATGCGCGGGGTGAGCTCGCGCTCATCGACGAGCGTGATCTTGAGGTTGCGGTTGAGGAACGCAGTCTCCTGCAGGCGGTCGTGCAGCGTGTCGTAGTTGAAGACGGTGGTCTCGAAGATGAGATCGTCGGGCCAGAAGGTAACCGTGGTGCCAGTTGCCTTGGACTTGCCCACAACCTCGAGCTTTTTGACGGTCTTGCCGCGCGAGAACTCCATCTCATGGATCTTGCCGTCACGCTTGACCTGGGCGACGAGCTTCTTGGAAAGGGCGTTCACAACCGAGATGCCAACGCCGTGCAGGCCGCCGGACACCTTGTAGGCGTTGTTGTCGAACTTGCCGCCGGCATGCAGGATGGTGAGGACGACCTCGAGGGTGGACATATTGCGCTTCTGAGGGTGCTTCTCCACGGGAATGCCGCGGCCGTTGTCCTCCACCGTGATGGAGTTGTCGGGATGCACCGTGACCTTGATCTTGGTGCAGAAGCCCGCCATTGCCTCGTCGACCGAATTGTCGACGATCTCCCACACCAGATGGTGCAGGCCTGCGACGGAAGTGGTTCCGATGTACATGCCGGGACGCTTGCGCACAGCTTCAAGACCCTCAAGGATTTTGATGTCTTTGCCAGCGTATTCGCCCGACTGGTCCTTTTTAGCCACGTTTGGTCCTCTCATAGGAATTAGGGCACACAATATATTGTACTCATCTGCAGGACAAATACAATCGGACACCATAAAAACACTACGAACATATGTTTGTTATTGCCCTATGAGGCACCACGAGCCGATTTGAGGCCATATTTTATTTTTCTAAAGGTCAAGAACCTTTTCTCGGCGCATCGACGCAATCATCGCCTTAGAAACACTCGACCTGAGCGGCTCGGCGAGATTGGCCGTGGCCGAGCGCACAAATTCGAGCTCCTCGGCGGTAAGCTCCGGCAGCGTGCGCTCCTCCGCCTCCTCTTCGGCGGAGGAGCGCACGGAAACATCCTTCGCAAGCTTGAACTCTATCCTCGAGAGCGGCATCCCCTGGCTGGCCAAACGTTGGAGATAGATCTCGCGGTTGGCGTTGAAATCCACGACACGGGTGCGCGAGTCGAGGTAGATGACGAGGAGCGGGTCGGCATGGGGCTGGGTTTTGATGAACGCACCGCAGGTATGCTTGCGCTCGATATCGCCGTTCACGCGCATCCAAAGCGCCAAGGCGCGCTTATGCGCGTTCATGCGCATGGTTCCGCCCGGGCCGAGCATGCCTCCGAGCACATCTTTGATCTGCGCAGGTCCCTCGCCCATCTAGTACCTCACCACCTCCGCGGCGTCTATGATCCTCTTGTCGAAATAGCCGAGGTTCGTGGTCGTGATGACGGTCTGGATGTTGTTTTCGACGAACGCGGTGATCGCCTGCCTGCGGCGCTCATCAAGCTCGCTCATCACGTCGTCCAGCAGAAGCAGCGGCTGCTCATCCACAAGCTCTCGGGCGAGCACGACCTCCGCGAGCTTGAGCGCGAGCACTATGGAGCGCTGCTGGCCCTGGCTCGCAAACGCGCGGGCCTCGCGGCCCGCGATACTGAAAACGATATCGTCCCTATGCGGACCGATCAGGGTCTGCTGCCGCCTGATGTCATCGGCCCTCCCCTGCCTCAGCACTTCCCTGTACCTGTCGCGCACCTCATCGCGCGACAGGTACAGGACATCATCTCCGATTGTCGAGCTGTACGAGATGGAGAGCAGCTCGCTGGGAGCGATGGTGGCGTACACCTCCGCCACCTTCTTCTGAAGGCGCTCGAAGAGGCGGTGCCGCGCGTTGAGGAGCGTGGCACCGCCCAGCGCGAGGGACTCGTCCCACACGTCGAGCAACGCCTGGTCGGGATGCTCCTCCTTGAGGAGATGGTTCCGCTGCTCGACGGTGCGCATGAACGTCGAGAGCACCTTGTCGTAGTTGGGGTTGGCCTGACGGGCGAAGCTGTCGATCTCGTCGCGCCGGTACGACGCGCCGCGCTTCACGAGGAACAGGTCATCGGGATTGAAAAGTACCGAGAAGAGCGTGCCGGGCATATCCTTGGCCATGCACTTCTTGGTGTTCTTGTAGAACGTCTTCCGCTTCTGGTCGATTTCGCACGCAATGTCGAGCACACGCCCGTCTCCTTCTAGACGGGCGTGCAGCGAGTCCCGCTCGCACCCATCGCGGACAAGCTGCGAGGGCGTGGGATGTCTGAACGAATATCCTGAGGTGAGCAGTTGGAGCGCCTCGACGGTATTGGTCTTGCCGCTGGCATTCTCGCCCACGAGCAGCGTCGTCGTGGGCGAGAATGTCACGCGGCGGTATTCGAGGCTCCGAAAGTCCTCGAGGACGAGCTCTGATACCTTGAGGCCCACGTTAGAGCAGCGAGGGCATGACAAGATACAGGTAGTTGATCTTGTCGGCCGACTTGAAGATCGTGGGCAGCGTGGGGCTCTGGAGCTCGAAGAGAATCTCCTTGCGATCGGGCGCGGAGACGAGGCACTCGGCGACGTAGTGGTGGTTGAGCGAGAGCGACATGGACTCTCCCTCGACGTTCACGGGAATATACTCTGCAGATTCGCCCTGGTCGCGCGTGTTGATCGAGAGCTTCATGCTCTGGGCGGCGGCGTCGATGTCGATCCTCATGATGGGCATCGTCGTCGCGATGGTGGCGACACGGCGCAGGGCGGCGAGGAACTGCTCGGTATCGGCGGTCACCGCGGTGGTGTAGCTCTTGGGGAGGAGCTGGCGGTAGTCGGGGTAGGTTCCCTCGGTCTTGCGGGAGATGTAGGTGGTGTTGCCGAACGAGAAGACGATCTGGTTGCTTGTGGTACCGATGAGGATCTTCTCGGTGAGTGTGGGCATGGTGAGGACATCATGGAACACCGTGCCGGGAATGATGAGCGAGAACTCGTCGGTGGTGGATTCTGCGGCGGTATAGGTCTCGCACATGGCGAGCCGGTAGGAATCGGTTGCAACCAGACGGAGCGTGTTATCGACCGCGGTGAGCAGGACGCCCTGGAGGATGGGGCGCGAATTCTCCTTCGAGGTCACCTTGTAGACCTTGTCGACCATCTCGGAGAGGGTTGCGCTGGGCAGCTCGCAGGAACTGGAGAAGGAAACCTCGGGGAATTCGGGCCAATCCTTGGCATCGAGGGTGTTGAGCCTGAAGAGCGAGGAGATGCAGGTGATGGTTATGGTGCGCTCTCCACCCTCGAAGACAACCGCAGCGTCGGGGAGGTTCTTCACGATGCCCTGCAAAAGACGCCCGGAGACGACAACCTCGCCCGGCTCCTCCACATTGGCGCTGATCTTATGACGGATGGAGATGGTGAGGTTGTTGGTCTGGAACTCGAGCGTGCCGTTCTCCGCTTTGATGTAGATGCCCGAGAGGAGCGGGATGGTGGAATTGCCGCTCATTCCCTTGCCTACGATAGAAAGAGCCGAGAGGAGAGATTTCTGGCTGACTGAGAATTTCATTGCTTGCCCTTCCTATTATCTAAATTCTTTTTATATATGCCAATCATAGCAATAGTGTCTGTCGAAACGGCTCATAACGTAGTGGAAGTCCAGCTAGAGGGCTTGTTTTGCGCTTTCAGAAAACCCTTCGCTTTCATCGCGCATGAACATCGCCAAAACCGCCTTCCAATTCTTTGAACACCTACCTCCAACTTTTCAACATTGAATCGAACGCTTTTGAAAATGTTCTCTTCATCCCTTATGCGCCTTCGATGATCGTGTCGTGGATGCGCGAGATCTGGTCGAAGAAGGTCTTGTCCTCCTTCTTCTGCTTTTCCACCCACGAGATGCTGTGTTTGATGGTGGCATGGCTCCTTCCACCGAAGCGCTTGCCGATATCGGCCAAGGTGCTGTCGGTGAGCTCGCGCGAAAGCCAGATGGCGATATGGCGCGGTTCCATGAGCTCCTTGTTCCGCTTGTCGCCTACGAGGTCGATATGCGAGACGTCGTAGTAGGTCTCCACCAGGCGCTGGATCTGCGCGATGGTGATCTGCTTCTTGCTCATGGGCCATTTCTCCTCCGCGAACCGGAGGATGTCCTCATGGGTGAGGATGTCGTCGGCCTTCTTGCGCTTCGACGCCATGATGAGGCATGAATGCACGAAGCCCTCGATGTCGCGGATGTTGCTGCCGGCGTGTTCTGCCATGAATTTGAGGCTCTCGTCGGGGATGTCGCCATCCATGAAGGGAACATGGTTGATGACGGCATCCTCCTTCTGGCGGTTGTAGAACGCTTTGATAAGCAGGTACTTGAGCTCGTAGCTCGGAACTTGGATGCTGATGGAGAATCCCGAGCCCAGACGGCTGGTGATGCGCTCGTCGAACCCGCTCTTGCCCATTCCCAGCTGCGCCGGCGAACGGTCGGCTGCGAGCACGATCTGCTTCCCGTTGGAGGAAAGGTAGTTGAAGAGGTCGAAGAAGAACGTGATGGTGTTCGTCTTGTTCAAAAACGTCTGGATGTCGTCGATGATGAGGACATCGATGCCGTGGTAGTTGTTCTTGAGGGTTTCGAAATCGCCCTTCTCGCGGTTCTGCATGGCGGTGACGTATTCGCTCATGAAGGTCGATGCATCGCGGTAGACGCAGATGCGCGAGGGATCGTTCTGCGCGATGTAGTTTTGGATGGCGCGGAGCAGGTGCGTCTTCCCCAAACCGCTCTTTCCATAGATGAACAGAGGGTTGTAGGTCTGCTTGTTGACGCCCTCGGCAACCTGGAGCGCGGCCTGGTAGGCGAAGATGTTCTCGTCGCCCTGCACGAAACGCTCGAAGGTGAGGCGCGAATCGTTGTAGGTGATGGTCTCCACGAGCGGGTTCTGCTGCTTCTTGGTGGGAGCTTGCGGCACATCGTCCCATAGATCCTCGTCGCGGGAGGGTTCCGGCGAGGGCTGGGGTGCGCTGGCCTTGGTTTCGCTCTGCGTGGTGAACACCACCTCGAGCGCGATGTTCTCGAAAGCTGCCTGGGAGAGGCAGTTTTCGATGGTGGCGCTGTTCTTGAGCACGGTCTTCTGAACGAGCCTCATGCTGGTCGAGATGGTGAGGATGCCATCTTGGAGGCTTATGGGTTTGCAGCTCTTGAGCATCGCTGCCAACGGCTCGCTGATATTCTGGTCCTCGAGCAGGTCGATGGTGTCCTGCCAGAGTGCCTCCGCGTCCGTTTCGAAATCGCTGTACATCTTGAACTCTCTTCAATACGCTCGATAAGGGTAAGAACGTATTGTACAGAGTTTTCAACACTGGTTATCAACATTTTTGGGCTGTCGGGGAACGGTAACAAAACGTTCGCAGAACCCGTTTGATGCCTGTTTTATGCGAGGCAGTACTTTTGCCCGGATTTCTTGAGGATGCCTTCCGCGGCAAGCGAGGAGAGCTCGCGCGACCATGTGGGAAGCGATTTACCGTAGGCATTCTGCAGGTCTGTGGGGCCTGCAGAACCGTTCTGCTTGATGAAATCGAGCACGAGCTGTGCACGCTCACCTATCGCCGTAGGTTGAGCAACTGCTTTGATATGTGCTTTTATCTGCTCTTTTGCATCAAGACGTGTGGAGATGGTGACCACGGTGCCCTGGTCGATGTTATCCTCGATGGAAAGCGACCCGCCCTTATCGACCATATATTGCTGGGCATAGGGAAGACCCGATCCCACTCCCCTGATATAGCGTTTCATCTCCTCCGATGCAGAAGTCGTCCCATATTCCAGCGCACGCTCCTTGGAGGCGATGCCGGGGCCTTGGTCGGAGAATCGGATGGTGTTCCCATCGTCGAGGATCGAGATTGTGGGTGACATGAAATAGGCGTGGATATAGTTTTCAACAATTTCTCGAATTACCATGAAGGGGATCTTGCCGCCCTGCTCATGCGAGAGCTTGGTCACTACCTGCGTGATCTCCTCCAGATAGGACCTTACATCGCGGGGTTCCACCACCACGACGCGAGGCGCTGCGGCCGCATCATCGTACACGGCGACCCGTGCAGGATAGA
>CAMZCV010000018.1 GCA_947305035.1 uncultured Coriobacteriales bacterium
TGCGTGATTGACGCGACGATATCCGCTGGCATCGAGCTGGGCTATCCCGCGCCCGTGCTTGCGAGCGTATGCTCGTACATCTGCTTGATGGAGATTGCGAGCTTGCTGGAGACGTTCGGCAAGCTCAACCCGCAATTCCGCGACAGTCCGCTGTATCAACTGCTGTCTGCGGCACACGTGATGCACGAGAGCGAGGTAACAGGATGATGACCGGCAAACAGGCGGCACAGCTCGCGGCGAGTTACATCGGCAGCGGGCCATCCACCTTCTATGCATACTATTCGCGCAACGTCTCGGAGTTCCGCAGCGGCAATTGGTGCGCGTGCTTTGCGTCATGCATCGTCATGATGGCTGGTGCGACGTGCGCGGGACTACCTGGCGTCTACTGCCCGTCTATGCGTAACGCGGGCGTGGATGCGGGCAAGGCCGTGAGCGTTGCCAACGCCAAGGCGGGCGATATCGTCTACTTCAACTGGGACTCCAACAGCCGCGCCGACCACGTTGGCATCTGTGAGTCGGTCAACGCGGGCTCGCGCACGATCACGACAATCGACGGCAACGTGAGCAAGCAAGTCGGGCGCAGAACCCGCACGTGGGGCGAGGTCATGACCGTCATCCGACCGACCTACAAGGCAGAGTCGGTGGTGGAGTCGGCGAAGCTGCTCGTTGACGGCGTGCGCGGCAAGCTCACCATCTCGGCGCTCCAACGCTCGCTCGCCAAGAAGGGCTACTACAGCGCAGCGGTGGATGGCGTGTTCGGCGCGAAGACCGCGACCGCGTTGCAGAAGTACCTCGCCAAGCTCGGCTACTATACGCGGGCGGTGGATGGCGATTTCGGCTACTACAGCGTCGTTGCGCTGCAGAACTGGCTGCAACATTTGGGCTACTACCCGCTGAAATACCTCATTGACGGCAGTTGGGGCAAGTACACGACCCAAGGCTTGCAGCAAGCGCTCAACGCGAACAAGTTCTGATGCATCGCCGCGTGCAATGCCAACCGCCAAGCGCCCACTCCACTGCGCCCTTTCCTCTCCTTCCCTGCCAGACATAGCACGCGGCTTTGCAGCCCCCTCCATCGGTTCGTCGGTGGAGGGGGCTTTTTGTGTCCCAAGCGCGTCCCAAATCGCGTTTTTGGGACGCGGATTCTGCGGGGTCGCTGGACAAAACCGCACGTCAAGGCACTAGTGGACACGTCTCGGCACACTTGCTGTCTATCGGACGGATAGTAAGTAAAACTCATTTACCAGCGGAAACGCGGAAATTGCGTCCCTAAATGTCCCAACTTGCATCGAACGGGTGCGCGGCGTATGCCTTTGACACCACCGCCGCGAACTCGGTTGCGCTCGGTCGGTCGTAGTGCCGACCAGTGACACCCTCGCCAACGTGACCCATCAGCGGCTCGATGTAGTACGGCTGCACTTCGAGCGTCCAGCGCATGTACGTCTGCCAAGAGTTCCGCAAGTTTCTAATCGGGTGGTGCTCGATTTTGCCGCGCATGTCTGACCATGCTCGCGCAAGTCTCCATTGCGGGACGTTCGACCCCGTTCCGTCAGTGGTGAGCCAGCCGTCACTGGCGGCTGCAATCTCTAACAGCCGTCTCCCAACCTTGCCGGGGATGACAACGCTGCGATAGCTCCACTTGTTCTTTAGCCGCTCGGAGACGGTGCCGTTGTGGACTACTTGACGCTCGATGCGCACGACCGCGCAGCCGTCAATCTCGGTCACATCCTCGACGCGAGCGCCAAGCGACTCGCCGACGCGACAGCCGCCGAAAGCCATGAGGATGAACGCTGGCTCCCACCACTCGCCGTGGACGTGCTTCCAGACCTCGCCGAGCTGTTCCAGCGACCAAATGCCGTCATCGTCCCGCTCTATGGTTGACGTTGACGGGTACAGATACTTGACGTTCATGGGGTTTGCGGGGATGAACTCATATCGCACGGCGTATTCCATGACCATGCGCAGAACGATCACGGCGGTTCTCGACTGTCCCGCGCCCATCGATGAAATCCATTGCTGCACCGCCAGCGGGCGCACCTGGTCTACTGACGTGGATGCCCAGCGCGGCTCGATGTGCGTGTTCCATGCGCTGCGATACTGCATGAGCGTTCGTTTCGATGCGTCACCCTCCGCGACGCGGCGCTCCACGTCTGGCAGATACCATCGCTCCCAGCATTGCCCGACGGTCGGCACGGGGGCATCCTGCGAGTGCTCCACGCGCAGCGCGGCGAGGGCATCGCCCGCGTCTTTTCTCGTGCCGTAGACGGTCTTGGAGCGGCGCTTGTATCCGTCCGCGCCGTTCGCCCAGTAGCGGAGTCTCCACTTGTTTGCGCTGACTTTGGTGATGGTTCCCCAGTCGGCGCGTTGCTTTTTGCGTGCCACGATCATTCACCACCGAACATAGACGCCGTTGTCTCGGCAACTCCCATCATGTAGCGGCGTCCGTCTGGCGTGCATCGGCGATAAAGCCCGATTAGCTTGCGCTCGTCTTCGCTTAGATTCATCTCCGAGCTGTACTCGATGGATGCAAACGAGCTACCTAACAGTTCGTCTGTGCTCACAGAGTAGAGGTCAGCAAGCTGAATTATTGCATCGATGGATGGCTCGTTGATTCCCTGCTCCCATCTGCGAAGTGTCCCTAGTGGGATGCCGCTCTTCTTCGCTGCTTGCGATTGCGTGAGTCCCGCGCGTTTCCGTGCGTCTTTGATGGTGGTCATAATCCCTCCTTTCGTGGATATCCATATTGTACCCACCTACTCGAAAAACGATTAGTAAGTTTCGATTTTCGCTTGACAGCAATCGGAAAACGATTATAGTAAGCATTGTTGGTACTCGGAAAACGAGTACTACGAACATTGAAAACTGCAAAGCTCTTGCCCGTTCTCGTGCAGAAAGAATGGGCAGAAGTATCGGCCTAGGCCATGCGGATGCGTCCGCATGTGCGCGGTATTCGATTAGGAGGTGCAATTTGATTAGTAACCTGCGTGGCGAGCGATGCCGTCAAGGAATGTCGCAAGAAGAGCTTGCGGCAAAACTCGGCGTGTCTCCCGCATCCGTCCGTCTGTGGGAGCAGGGCGCGGCTAAACCGTCTGCGTCCAATCTGCTCGTAATGTCTGACCATTTCGGATGCAGCGTTGACTATCTGCTCGGACGCACCGACGAGCGCAAGGGCGTATTCACGTCCATCTAATCATTCAACAGGTTTTCGACACCACCGACGCATGCCACGCGGCTCGGCTCGCTTCCGCTCCTTCCACGCGCGGCTTTTTGCCTGCTGTTCTCCGCGCGGCGGTCGCAAGGTAGGTAATCCACGAATCCAGTGGATAGCGGGTATCCACTCTGTTCCCCGCCACGGCTATCTGACCGAGCCGTGCCACATGGCGTGCGTTGGCGAGATTGGAGGTCATATGCGCTGCTTGACGCTGCGTGAGGCAGCGCGAGAGACAGGCATTTCGTACAAGACGATGCTCGAAGCCGTGCGCGGCGGCGAGCTGAAAGCGTTCATCCCGTGCGGACTGACGCGAAAGCGGTTCGTTCGTGATAACGAGGTTGAGCGCTGGTTGCAACAGATGGAGAAAGGCGCTCCGTCACAGGTCGTGGCAGACGGACGGAACGCCAGGATAAGCCCCGATGGGGCATTAAGGAGAGTATAGCATGCGAGAGTTCATGTCCCGCATCGTCTACTGGTCATCATTCACAGACCAGCCCGTGACGGTCGGCGAGGTCGTGCGCTTCATTCCGTGGGGCGTGTTCGCGTTCATGTTCCTGTGGCTCATGTGCGCGTGGGCGGCGATGTAGATGCGCACGGACAAAGCCGTTGACCGCAACTACACGCCTAACCCCGCGTGGGATGCGGGCGGCGCTGGCGTCATCCAGTTCGGCGAGTACACCAAGACCGTTCCCGACATGGCATCGAGCAGACCGCCGCGCGTGCTGGTTCGCAGCGTGACCGACCATGAGCTGTGGCGCTCCACGTGGAGGGGCAAGCGGTTCTCGGAGTATTACGACTGTGTGGGACGCAGCTCGTGGTACCTCGGCAAGTTCCAGAGCGACGAAACCGCGATCGTGGCGTGGGAGACGCATCTAAGGCAGAGGGGAGTGATTAAGTGAACTACGGCAATTTCCTCGACGCAAAGCGAGCAATCGTGAAGCCGGTTGGATTCGAGCCGTCCGAAATCAACAATAAGCTGTATCCGTTCCAGCGCGATATCGTCTCGTGGGCATGCCGCAAAGGTAAGGCGTGCATCTTCGCCGACTGTGGCATGGGCAAGACGGCGATGCAGCTCGAATGGGCAGACCAAGTATGCAAGCACGTCGGCGGCGGCAAAGTGCTCATCGTGGCACCGCTGGCGGTATCGGCGCAGACCGTCCGCGAGGGGCGCAAGTTCGGCATCGCGGTCAATCGGTGCCGCTCGGCGCTCGAGCTCGATGACGGCATCAACATCACCAACTACGAGATGCTTCACGCATTCGAGGGCGTCACGTTCAATGCGGTGGTTTTGGACGAGAGCTCGATTCTCAAGAGCTATTCTGGCAAGATTCGCAACCAAATCATCGATATGTTCGAGAGTGTGCCGTTCAAGCTGGCATGCACGGCAACGCCATCTCCAAATGACTATATGGAGTTAGGCAATCACGCCGAGTTCGTGTCAATCATGACGCGCACCGAGATGCTTGCGACGTTCTTCACGCACGACGGCGGCAACACCAGCAAATGGCGTCTCAAGGGGCATGCGGTCGATGTCTTCTGGGACTGGGTTAGCCAATGGGCGGTAACCGTCACGTCTCCAGCCGATTTGGGCTATGACGCGGGCGGATTCGACTTGCCAGACCTCAACATCCACCAAGTCATCGTTGAGTCGGATTCGCTCGTTGACGATTCGCGCCTGTTCGCGGTCGAAGCGATCACGCTGTCAGACCAACAGAAGGCACGCAGAACGACGGTTGAGGTAAAGGCTGACGCAATCGCGCAGAAGGTCAACTCCGACGATGGGCAATGGCTCATCTGGTGCGACCTCAACGCCGAGAGCGAGTATCTGGCCGACTCGATACCGGATGCCGTAGAGGTCCGTGGCTCCGACTCCGACGAGCACAAGGAACAGTCGATGCTCGGTTTTGCAGACGGCACAATCCGCGTGCTTGTCACGAAGCCGTCAATCGCGGGATTCGGCATGAACTGGCAGAACTGCCATCAGATGGCGTTCTGCGGCTTGTCTCACAGCTACGAGCAGTTCTACCAAGCCGTGCGTCGCTGCTGGCGATACGGGCAGACGCAGCCCGTGACGGTTGACGTGGTCGTAAGCGACCAAGAGACGGCAATCGTCGCGAACGTCATCTCTAAGCGCGACGCATCCGACGAGATGAAGGAGCAGATGACAAGGAGAAGCATGAGGATTCGCACGGACGATTCCATGACGGCGCGTGACTCGATGCCGTATATGACCGATGACGTGAGCGGTGATGGATGGGACTTGAAGCTCGGCGATTGCGTTGAGCGCATCCGCGAGATTCCAGACGGCGCTGTTGGCTATACCATCTTCTCGCCGCCGTTCGCCAGTCTCTACACGTACAGCAACAGCGACCGCGACATGGGCAACTGCAAGACGGATGACGAGTTCGCGGAGCACTTCGCGTACCTCATCCCCGAGCTGTACCGCGTGACGGCACCTGGGCGGCTGCTCTCGTTCCATTGCATGAATCTCCCGACAACCAAGGAGCGGGACGGCTACATCGGCATCCGTGACTTTCGCGGTGACCTCATACGCGAGTTCCAGAAGGCTGGATTCATCTATCACAGCGAGGTTTGCATCTGGAAGGACCCCGTCACGGCAATGCAGCGCACAAAGGCGCTCGGGCTGCTCAACAAGCAGAAGAACAAGGACTCGTGCATGAGTCGGCAAGGCATCCCCGATTACCTCGTGACCATGCGTAAGCCAGGGGACAACGAGACGCCCGTGACGCACACTAACAAGGACTTTCCAATCCCCATGTGGCAGCTCTATGCCTCGCCAGTGTGGATGGATGTCAACCCGTCTAGGACGCTCCAGTACAAGACGGCGCGAGAGAACGAAGACGAGCGCCACATCTGCCCGTTGCAGCTCGATGTAATCGAGCGCGGCATTGACTTGTGGAGCGCACCGAACGACCTAGTGCTTTCGCCGTTCGCTGGCATCGGCTCCGAGGGATACGTGGCCGTCACGAAGGGGCGCCGATTCGTCGGCATCGAGTTGAAGCCGTCCTACTTCAACGTTGCCGTAAACAACATGCGAGAAGCGGAGCGAATCGCGTCACAGCACACGCTGTTCGACTTCATGCGCGTTGACAACTGCACGGGGGCGAGCGCATGACGTGCCACAGCTTCGAGGTCCCGTTCGTCCGTGGCAAGGGCAGGGTACGCTTTGCCCGCGCCACGGGGCGCACGTACACGCCAGACGCAACAGCGGAAGCGATGCAGCTCATCCGCCAGGAGTGGGGCGATAGCCCGTGTGCTCCATCTGGCGTGCCGGTGACCGTCCGCATATTGACCATGCGACCGATGCCAAAGTCACGACCGAAGAGGATCGTGGCCGAGCCGGATGTGTACAAGCCCGACGCAGACAACATCGCCAAGCTCGTGCTCGATGCGCTCAACGGCATCGCGTGGTCTGACGATACGCAGGTCACTGGGCTTTATGTGTTCAAGTGCGACCGCATGCGCGACCTCATCGAGCGCACGTGCGTGGAAGTGGAGTGGGAGGATTAGATGCAGCTCACAGACGCACAGACCCTCGCGGTATTCCAAGGTGCCGCGAAGGTCATCAACGACGAAATCAAGACAGGTAGACCAGACAATCTGCGCGGTAGGGTGGATGCCGAGCTGCTTGCGCACTATGAAGAGAGCGGCACCGACCGAATCCGCATCTCAATCAACGGCAAGGCGATTGCGACGCTCACGATCACGATGACAGA
This sequence comes from uncultured Coriobacteriales bacterium, assembly GCA_947305035.1. Taxonomy (GTDB): domain Bacteria; phylum Actinomycetota; class Coriobacteriia; order Coriobacteriales; family Atopobiaceae; genus RUG721. The sequence continues at coordinate 6,949 of CAMZCV010000018.1, forward strand.
AGAGCGCGAGATTCGCGAGGTTGCCATCGAGAACTATCGCGAGTTCATCAAGTGGCTCACGGAGACGGATGACGGTATCGACCTGCTCTGGACGTTCATCTGTTCGCGCGAGGTCACGCCGCTGCTCAAGTGCATCGAAGACGTGCTCTTGGTTGACGGAATCATTCCAGACGGATGCGTTGTGCGAACGCACAAAGAGCCGTCCCGCGTCAAAGGCACCGTGCTGCGCGGCTGCAAGCCGCAAGACATCGCCGATGCGCTCGGCGATGCGCTGCCCGATGTCATCGCGTCTGCAATCGCGCTGCCAGAAGGTAAGTGATGGGGCGCATCACGTACCCCGAGCCGCCGTCTCACGTCGATGTCTGGTGGGTTGTTGTAGATGAGCCGGTTACGGCGATATCGACGGCATCTGGCGATGAGACGGCGTGCGTATGGGGCGTTCTGTACGGCATGCGTGCCGACCGTGTAGCGACCAAGCACGACATGGGCGAAGTGACGATGACCTTGCTCAAGATAGCGCAGGATGCGTTTGTCGTACAGGAGCCGAGCATGAAGTGCTTCATGCGCGTCATGCGTGCAAACGGGCTCCACGGGCTTTACCGCAAGGCTGGCACGGATAAGACGTACAAGTTCTGACAAAGATGGGAGTGGCAACATGGGAGTGCCTGTTCTGATTCTCGGCGAGTCTGGCACGGGCAAGAGCTACAGCTTGCGCAACTTCGACGCCAGCGAGATTGGCATCGTGAACGTGCTCGGCAAGCCGATGCCGTTCAAGAGCGGCCTCAAGTCAATCAACACGCGAGACATCCAGCGCGTGCGCAACATCATCAAGAAGGCGTCATCGAGGGCAATCGTCATCGATGACTTCGGATACCTCATCACTGACATGTACATGCGTTACAGCTTTGGCGAAGAGCGCATGCGTGACCAGTTCGACGTCTACAAGCTCATCGGGCATGAGGTCTACGGTCTCATGAACGACATCTATGCGTTGCCAGAAGACAAGATCGTCTACCTCACGATGCACACCGATACGACGGTCGGAACAATCCAGCCGCTCACCATCGGCAAGCTGCTCAACGAGAAGGTGAAGCTCGTCGGCATGGTGACCGTCTGCCTGCTCGCCCGCGTGCAGGGCTCCAGCTACGAGTTCGTCACGAACGGGCTACCGCCAGCGAAGACGCCGCCTGGGATGTTCCCAGAGACCGTGCCGAACGACCTCGCGATGGTCGATTCCACGATGCGCGAGTTCTGGGGCATGAAGCAGCTCGGCGGCGAGTAGACAACCAACAACGAGAGAAGGGACACAACAATGCCTAACGTCAATTGGAGCACCGTCGAAGAGAGCGCGGGCGGCACGTTCCGCATGCCCGAGCCTGGCGGCTACATCTGCGTCATCACGGGCGTCAAGAGCGTGCCGGAAAAGCAGTACGTCGGCATCATGTGGGACATCGCCGAGGGTGAGTTCAAGGGCTGCTACGAGTCCAGCCAGTACCCGCCGATGGACATCATGAGCTACAAGCCCAACGCGCTGCCGATGACCAAGCACAAGCTCCACGTGCTTGCGGATGACAACGCTGGCTTTCGCAGCTCCGCAGCATTCAACTCCGACAATTGGGACGCTTTCGTCGGCAAGCGCTTTGGAGCCGTTCTCCGCAAGCGCATCTACACCAAGAAGAACGGGCAGAGCGGAGAAGCCATCGAGATTGGCGCATGGAAGCGCTGCGACGAGATTCGCAGCGGCCAGTGGAAGCCGATGGCCCCGCGAGACCAGACCACGGGAGGCAACGGCGGCACCGCGCCGATTCCAACTCCTGCACAGGCACCGACCTACGACGCGGCAAAGGCCGACGTCTACGACGAGGACATTCCGTTCTAACGACCGAGACGGGGATGCCGAGTGCATCCCCGCGTCATGAGACGAGGGGAGCACAGAGTGGCGCAGGATAGGTTCTACTACTGGAAGGGCTACCACGATGCCCTCGTGAGTCTCGGCTCATATGAGCTTGCTGGACGGTTCGTCATCGGCATGGGGCAGTACGTGTTCGAGGGCGTGGAGCCCGACTTCTCCGACTGTCCCATGCTCAAGTTCGCGTGGATCGCGATACGCGACGCCATCAAGGAGAGCGTGGAGATTGGCCGCAAGCAAGCCGAGCGAGGGCGCAAGGGCGGACGCTCAAGCAAGAAGCAATCAGAAAAAAGCACCGCTTTAAGCACCGCTTTAAGCGGTGCTTCAAGCACCGCTTCAAGCGTAGGGTACGGTAATGTAGAGTACCCTACCGCGCACGGCGGGCTTCGTGAAGACTCCGCCCGCCGCGCTTGGCCAAAGAGACGCGCCGACTGGACGGAAGAGCTTAAGGAACAGTGGCGCGAGTGGTGCAAGGCCGAGCAGCCTGACATGTGGCAAGCCGTCCAAGACGGCATGGTTCCGCAGCCGTGGGTGATGCAGCCGTGATCACATCGTACACAGCGCCATCCGCGCTGCGTGCGCTCGACAGGCTCAACATGCTCACCGGCACGCCGTTGCTCATGGTCGGCAACGAGCTAAGGCGCGGCGTCGGCGTCGAGGAAATGTGGCGCGACTTCGCCGTGCGACGCGGCATGACGCCGCAAGACGCGCACGCCGCATGGCTGTCATTCCCGCATGACGATTGGCCAGACGTCATCGAGTCGTGGGCGATGGAAGACGGATGGAGTCCGAACGACGCGCGTCTGCCCGCATACGACCCGCAAGACGAGCAGAGCCCGTGGTCGCGTCTCGTTGCCACGACGGGCATCGACTACGTTGCGGAGCACATCGCTCATCCAGCGTTCGCCACGACTGGCATCGACAGGTTGGACCAGGCGCTCGGCGGCGGCATCGTCGGCGGCACGTACACGGTGATAGGCGGCGAGGGCGGCGTGGGCAAGACCGCGCTCGCGACCATAGCCGCCTACCACATCGCGTGCAGCGGCAAGTGGCGTGCGCTCGTGTTCTCTGCGGAGATAACGAGAAAGCAGATGTACGACCGACTTCTTGCCGTCCACACGCGTGCGCATCCAGAGCGGTTTCGCCACGAGGATTTGGTCTGGTGGAGCAAGGTCGAAGCGGAGAGCGACACGCGACTCGGCACGGAAGAGACGATGCGACTGTGGATGGCAGACGAGTCGGAGCTGAACGCGGCAAAGGTGCAGTACCTGCTCGGGGACGGCGCCGATGACCCAGTGATAGCGGCGTGGCGTGACATGGAGTCCGTGCTCGGCGGAAAGCTCGTCGTGGTTGACGAGGGCGTGACGTGCGACCGCATATGCGAGATCGTGCGCGAACTACGCAAAGCAAACGAGCCGGTTGTGCCAATCATCGACCACATGCATGCGATAGCGCCGCCAGAGGGCGTGCCATCCGACAAGGAATATGAGTCGATAACGGCGATATCGCACCGTCTGCGTGACCTGGCGAAAGAGTGCCGATGCCCGATGCTCGTGCTTTCGGAGCTTAGGAACATCAACAAGAGCGAGCGAGACGAGCCGAGTCTCTCGTGGTTCCGTGGCAGCGGTCACGTCGGCTACGACGCTGGGACGGCGATTGTGCTCATGCGCGGCGAGGATGTGCCGGAGGGCAGGGCGGTAAAGGCGCACGTATTGAAGAACAGACGCGGCGAGAGTGGCGCGGTCCTAGACCTCGTCTTCTCTGGCGCCGCACAGACCATCAAATGAAAGGAGAGACCATGAGCAACGACCCGAACGCTGACGAGCCGCGCTATTGCAGCGAGTGCAAGTACTTCCTTGAGCTTGATTGGCGTTACCGCTGGCACGGCGCGCCGGACATGTTCGCGTGCGTCAAGGACGATGACATCGACAAGCTGGTTCTCGTGACCGATGACATGGAGGCGTGCAGGGATTGGAGGCATTGGTGAGCATCACTGACGAGCTGCGCAAGTGGGCGCAGATTTGTAGCGTACATCACGACAGCAAGCTGTACGAAATCGCCGACAACATCGACGCGGCACACCGCTC
>CAMZCV010000019.1 GCA_947305035.1 uncultured Coriobacteriales bacterium
GAAACCTCCGCCACCAGCTCCGCCGGTGCCCGTTACGACACTGGTACCGAATGAAACAGCGGTGGTTCCTGCAGACCCGTTATTCGTATAGGTGGTGAAAGGCGTGACGACGTTCGTCCTGTTTTCGATGTAACGACCTGTAGCCGCCCTATCGTTAACAGTTGTTTCGTAGGGATCGTAGCTTCTCCAATTATCGTCGCTCTGGTTACCGTTATATTTTCCGTTGAAGGTAACCATCGAAATCTGGCTCATCGAGTCGACCGAATAGCCCGCCTGAGCAAGATTGGTGTTGTTGTTGGATATGGTCTCGAGGAAGTCTACGGTTGCGACCCTAAGCTGGTCGATGCGCGTGTCGCCTCCGTCGTAATAAACCAGCGCATATACGTAATCGTTGTCGGGATTATCGCCGTACGGCTGGCCGTCAAGGGCTGGATCGGCGGTGAAGTAGTACCTGTCGTGGTTGTGGTTATCCACGTTATAGTAATAGCGGATGGTGCCTTCTTTGCCCGTTGCGCGAGCTTGCTTGTAGACCATATTCCCATCTGCGTCTTCCTCGTAGATGAAGATGCAATGACCCTTATTGTTGTCGTTCGGGTCGTCACTGCTCTTGGCGGTGTTGTTGTTGAGCCACCAATTGTCCGCGGGTTGCTCTCCACGCGCGGGGGAATAGCCGGTGTATGCATTCATCGAGCCGCTGACATCGAGCACGAGCACGATGTCGAGCGGTTGAGGCTCGACGAGGTTGGTCTCGATCGAAGACGACAGCGCAGAGAGGCTGGTGACGAAGGTACTCTCGCTGACGGGGTACGCGCCCACGTTGAAGCCGTCGATGGTCACGCCGTTGATGCCGGTCTCAGCGTTGACCTGATCGACAAAGACGCTCTTGTCGGTCCAGAGCTGGCCCGCGTTGCTCGTGAGCTCGAGATCCGTCGGGCTGGGGAACGTCGTGTAGTTCCCCGTGGTCGAGGGATCCGCAACCGCAGTGGTACCTGCGGGCAGCGTGTCGCGGTTGACGGGAACACCGGCTGCTGTGGCCACTTGCGACCCCGTTGCAACCGCAAGCGCGACGACAGCCGCCGTTAGGGCGGCGCCGACCCCCACAGCGCGCTTGCTTCCCGTGAGCTTGCCCACCAAGCGGGACATCAAGCTATCGCGCTTGCGCGCGGTAGCGGAATCGGCGTTGCGCTGGCTGTTGTTCGTTGCCATAGCGTACTCCCCATGTTCGTTCCAGCTGCATTCGAGAGCTCGTTGAGCACCCGTTCTTGAGCAATGGGCATAATTGTCCCAAGGCACAAAGATACAAGGATTAAGATACCACAACATATGGTGGTCGAACGTTGCTTTAGGGTTACGAGTTTTGCGAGGTCAGAGGCTGTTTATGACCATATATCGAACTTTTTGATGCCAAGATGTTGTGCTTTTGCGTTTATGCAGGTCAGAGGCCATTTTTAACCGTGTTTCCGCTGATAGCATGGCGATTCCGCCAGAAGCCTTCATACAGTCTCATATGTTTTTCATGAATCTCGGTTTGACTGTCACGCCGTTTACCGCCCGTAAGGCTCCGCTAACGCTGCATTCCGCATTTCTTTGCAGGTCAATTGCGGAAAACAGACACGTGATCCGGGCTCTGAGCACCCCTACGCCAACGGCTTCATGGGCTTCCACGAAGGGTCGCGGTAGATCTTGCGCGCGTCCTTCCAGCCGGCGACCATGCGCTTGGTGCCCGACACCAGGCTCTTGCGATCCACCGCGGCAATGCGGATGAGCTCCTTGGCGAAGGTCGCCGCCGTGCCCAGGCCGAAGGCCACGCGGTTGTAGTCGCCATACTCCTGGAGGTAGCGGGCGATGTAGCCGCGGTTGCGCAGGATGTAGTAGCGCGTCATGTCGCTCGTGGAGTTGAGCTGGCGCACGCTTCCCAGCGCCACGTTGCGCACCTCGCGGCACCTGCGCAGCACGAAATCGGGAACGAGGATCGCCTTGAGATGGCGGCTCGCCACATAGCCGTACACCGCGTCGTCCCAGTAGATGAAGAAGCGCGGATCGGGCAGGCCGCAGACATCCACCACACGGCGCGAGAAGAGGGCGCCCTCGAAGCACATCACGTTCATGGGCTTGGGCTGGCCGTCATCGAACGTCGACTTGGCCACGGGGTTGTAGATGCCGAGCGGACGCCAGAAATGGTACTGCCAGTAGAAGGGGCCTCCATCGAAGTCATAGCGGCAGCCTTGGATGACATCCGCCTGGCCAGTCCACTTGTCGAGCAGCGCAAGACCCTCAGGCTCGATGGCAACATCGTCGTCCATCACCCAGAACCACTGGGCGCCCAGCCTGTAGGCACGCTCCACGCCCGCGGAGAAGCCGCCCGAGCCGCCGGTGTTCTCCTCCATGGGAACATAGACCGCACACGCGGTTCCGCCCTGCTCGTCGGGCTCGGTAGCTCCCCAAAGCGCTTCGATCTCGGAGGAGAAGCGCTGCATGATCTCAGCCGTCTCCGGCGAGTTCTCGTTGTCCACCACGACGATGCGCCACGGCGCAACCGTGGAGGCCTTGATGGAGGTCAGCAGGTTCTCCAGCAGGTCCTGGCGCTTGTAGGTCACTATGACGATCGCGGGTCTGTCCATCGTGTGTCCGTTATCGAATCGCGGGCGGTCATCAACTAGTATAGAGATTACAGGTTTCGGGTTCCCGCAATGCCGAGGAGGGCATGTGACGCAGAACAACCATCTTGTGTCGGTGGTCGTCCCCATCTTCAACACGGAGAAGTACCTCGACCAAGCGCTGTCCTCCCTTGAGGAGCAGAGCTATCCCAATCTGGAGATCCTCTGCATCAACGATGGGTCGACCGACGGTTCGCCCGCCATCATGCGCGCCCATGCGGCACGCGACAACCGCGTCCGCGTGATCGACAAGCCCAACGGCGGCTACGGCTCCGCAGTCAACCGCGGCATCGACGAGGCCACCGGCGACTGGCTGGCCATTCTCGAACCCGATGATTGGATCGAGCGCGGCATGTTCGCCGACCTGCTCGGACTGATAGACAGCTTCGAGCAGCCCATCGACGTGGCCGAGAGCGCCTACTGGCGCGTGTTCGAGCGCGCGGGCGAGACGCTCAAGGTGCCGTGCGCATACAAGGGGCGCATCACCGGCCCGCAGCCGTTTGCCGTTGCAGGCGAGCCCGAGCTGCTGCTGCACCACCCGTCCATCTGGTCGGCGATCTACCGTCTGGAATGGCTGCGCGAGAAGGGCATCCGCATGAAGGAAGTGCCCGGCGCGGGCTGGGTTGACAACCCCTTCCTCGTGGAGACGCTCTGCCAGACAAACTCCATCGTTTACCTCGACAAATGCTATTACTGCTACCGTGAGGACACCACTGCGAAGGCCCTCGCCTTCGCCGAGCGCAATCCCCTGCTGCCGCTCGACCGCTGGTGCGATATGGTTGAGGTCCTGAACCGTCTGGGCGTGCGCGACGAGAGCGTGTGGCGCGCCCAGAACCTGCGCGGCATAACCTACTGCTGCACCGCCATCGAGGCCAACGGCATGGACTTCCCGGGGCTGCGCGACAAGGTGTGCGAGATCTTCTCCGCTATGGACGCCGAGCTCGTGATGGACGACACGCACATCAAACCCGCCGAGAAGCGCCTCTTCGCCGAGCTGCGCGGATTGCCCGACCCCGGACTCTCCGACATCGGCTACCTGCCCGAGCTGGCCAAGCAGGCCTTCTACCGCCTGCGCACCGCCGGCCTGCGCTTCACCTGGCTCTCCGTGGTGGATTACCTGCAGCGCAAGCGCGCCCGCGTGGGCAAATAGGGGCATTCGAAACTCCTATTCACCGAGTATGCAGCTTCAATTTGAACTGGTTGAGCATCAGGCGACAAATACTCGCTGTTATTTGTCTCCCGATGCTCAACCAGTCTTCGAAAAGCGCCGCCGTAAGTCATCCGGCCATGGTTCATTAACTTGGGGTATTCCAAACAATTCAAGAAGCTGAATAAAACGCCTCTCATTTACAACATCGCTGAAAGACATCCTCATCACCCGTGCGACCATAGTATTGATACGCGATTCCCTGAGGCGCTCTTCCCGCAAGATGTCGACAATGTCCTCACCATGCGTCATCTCTTCGTTGACATACTTCTCCCGACCGTCAAGCTCTCCAACGACCTTGCCCCCATAGGGCAGTTCCCACAAGAAGTCAGCACGGTAGAATTTACCGTCTCCAATCGGATCGGGGATAAGAACCTGCAGCTCAGGAACCTTGAGCCCATTCATGATCATGGTCGCACGAGCAATCGACTCGCCACCGCTCTCGCTTCGTGCGTCAGCATTATTCGCTGAAAGCTTAGCGACCCTGATTCCCGGGCATCGCTTCGATCCGAACGAATCAAGTATGTCGAGGAGCTTCTCAGGGTTCATGCCCTTGAATCGGCACGCCGAGTCAGCGATAGCAAGCCCGTCCTTGAAATCCAGGTTGCGAAGACAATCGAATAGCGTCTGATCCAGCTCTGTTACACGAACTCCGTCAACGATATCGGAGCAACGCTCCCCCACCACATGGTTGCAATACAGTGCGTGCGAAGCTGAGGTGTTCTTGACAACGCTGCGATGAAACTTCCGAATGTTCGGATACGACACGTATAACCCGTATACAAGCGCGGCCGTATGATGTGAGAATATCCAATCTGGATGCTGCCTCGAGAGCGCTTTCACCATGTGGAGATGTTGCTTGCCATACGAAAGCTTCTTCCAATAATCTGGCCTAACGAACATCCCCTGCAGCGGGGAAATCAGTTCTCCCCTCTCAACAAGTCGGTTTAATTGCCTATTCTCGCTTTTCTCCTTCGTGACAAGGCACATCCCATCGCCTTCCGCCCTATCCAAGAGGGAGTCATAATCAACGACAGCACGGCGGCCCATTCGATCACCTCCATAAAGATGTGCTCAGCACGGTAGCAAGTTGATGGAAGAGGTGCATGGACGAATCAGCGGCGCACGGTTTATCCACTGGAGATTGGAGCAAGAACTCCGCCAGTCTTGTGCAAGAAATGAATTAAAAGCATACGGCAGCGCTACTTTTCATCATTGGTTTGTTGAAAACTCAATATCTCTGAGTCGACTTCAACCTTCCTCCAGACTGGTTGAGTACCAGGCGACAAATAATCTCGATTTTTAGTCGCTGAAAGCGCAAGTAGTCCAGAAAAGGATGCCGCAGCGTTGAAAACCTACGAGCGGATATCGAGGGAAAGCGGCAATCCAGCGCTCTCGCCGAAGACGCGTGCCATGAATGCCGCGCCGCCCATGGCGAGCTTCACATTCTGAGCCTTGATGGGAATCGACAGCGCCGATACCACCATCGAGCGCGGCTTTGTCGCGCTCGCGGCAAGCTGCACGTGCTTGCTGCCGATCAGCTCCACGACGATGCGGTGCTTCTCCTCTGCGGGAAGGGTGCAGTCGGGACCGCACACCTTGCCGATGCAGGAAACCACACGCTCGAGATGGCGGTTGCGGACCACATCCATGCTGGCGGGATCGCCATCGAGACCCCAATAATGGTAGAGCTCGAGCATGAGCTCGAAATGGCGGTCGCAACGAGCGGGAAGCGTGGCATACTCGCCCTGGCTGAGCTCCTGGCCCGTGACCTGCGGAACATGCACCGAGACCATTCCGAGCACGCCCACGCGTTCTGCATCCCTGCAATAGCCCGCCATGAAGCCCAGCTCGCCGCACGTGGAATCGTCGAAGCGCAGACCCAGACGCTCAATCCGCTCGCGAAGGAGCAGCTTGCCGGGAACGACGCCCATCTGCCCCATACCGAGCAGACGCCATGCGTTGCTGCGGAACTCATGCTGGCTCACGAACACCTGCGTCGGCGCGACGATCTCCTGCGACGAGATGGAGCCGTCGTGCTTGCGCATGTCAACGCTGAGCCCGCCCAAAGCGATGTCCAAGCGGTTGTCCTGCGCAAAATCGAGCAGCTCCTCCAGCGCGTGCGGAGCAATCCACGACGAGCCGTCGACAAAGGTGACATAGGTTCCACGCGCATGTGCCAATGCGAGGTTGGCGCCAGCGGAGAACGAAGGAGAATCGGAATGGAGCGCATCGATGCGCACATCGCGTTCGGCGAAGGAATCGATGATGTCACGGGAGCGATCGCTCGATTCGCAGTCAACGGCGATAATCTCAAACGAGTCGATACCCTGCGAGATGATGCTCTCGATGGCGCGCTGCACGGTACCGGCGTCATTGCGAAGACGCACGATAACCGAGACAAGCGGAGTTCTCACACGAGGAGACGCCACGTCGATACCAACCCTTTCCATCCCCGAAAACGTTGCAGACGCGAGATTCAGCGTATCAATCACGGTAGATGCAGGTGTGTACCAAACGTGATGATGAAGCAAATTCAGCAAACGAACAAATAAGCGTTCCGCTGTGAAGCGGAACGCTTGATGGGGACTATTTGGGGAAAACCGTTATTCGTACGGAATGAGGATGCCGCCCTGGATACCGAACGGCACGAGGTCGACGCTCACCGTGGGAGACTGGCTTGCGCTCTCGCCGCCCTCTTCGCCTTCCCCGCCTTCTTCGGAGCCGTTGCTCAACACGGGGGTCTCCTCAACTTCGAGGCTCGTTACCCCGAGGGACTTGAACAGCGCAGCGTGCTCCACAAGCTCACCGGCATCGAGGTCGGTGCGCATGCTCTCGATGAACGGCCCCGCAACGCCAACCAAGTTGAGCGGATTCTCGCCATCGAGCGCCTCGATGCTCTCCCACGGTACTTCTGTACCGATGATGACGTGGTTGCCGTAGATGTTGTACGACGTGGTGATGAGCGGGATCGCCGCCTCCGGTCCGAAGGAGTTGAAGTACTCATCGAACGCATAGCTCGAGTCCTCGCCGATCACAAGCGTGTTGGTGGGAACGTCGAACAGGTGCGCCGTCTCACCCAAAGGATCCATCAGAAGCAGCTGGGCCGAGATGAGCCTCGGGCGCTCAGCGTCGGGATCGTCCACCTGCAGGAAGAGGATCTTCTCGATGGGGTTATCGATATATTCGAAGTTTCCGTCGAGCGCGGTGGGACCATCCTGCTCGTCAAGCACCTCCTTGAGAGCGACGTCGCCCATGCGCGACTCCACCTGCACGCGACCCCAGAGGAACTTGAAGGCGAAGAATCCCACAGCGCCGATGACGAGCAGGACAACAAGGCCGATAAGGTTGCGATACGGGTTTTCCCGCGGAACATCACTGCGTTCGAAACGTTCGCGCTTGCGCGACATGGGAGCCTCCTGGAAACGGTTGTCTAGAAGATGATACCGAAAGATGCGACGAAGAGACCCACGAGCACGGAAACGACGTAGACGATGCCCGTGATCGCAAGGTTCTGCTTGAGGTCGGCATTGGTCCTGAACAGCACGAGAAGGCCCACGCCGCCCGATGCGAGCAGGCCGCTCATCATGGGTCCGGAAGCGAGCACGCCCTCCATGAACAGGTCGGCGATGGCAACGCTCGCCCCGCAGTTGGGGATGAGGCCCACAAGCGCCGAGAGGAACGTTGCGCGGACGGGATGCGCCCCGAGCACGGCGACGAGGTTCTCGTGCCCCACGAGCTCGATCACGAGGCCGAAGATGAAGCCCAGGACGAAGATGAACGCGGTGACCTGAACGGTGTGGTGGAGGGCGGAGCGCAGGATGCCCGTGAAACCATGCCCGTGATGGTGATGATGGTGATGGCCGTCATCATCATGGCCCGCATCCTCATCCTCATCGTCATCGCAGTGGCAATTCTCGCGCTCGCAGAGCTCGTGGATATGGAACTGCCCGTCTCCCGAGCGGCCGAGGGCGCGAACGGCAAGATCGATGATGATGCCCGCGACAAGGCCCACAGCAGCCTTTGCTCCCACGATGGCAAGCAGCTGCGTCATGGGGGCGTGGTGCGCGATGAGCACCGGCACCATCTCGTCGGACGTGGAGAGGATCACCGCGATGAGCGTGCCCAACGTGATGACACGCCCCGAGAAGAGCGTGGCGGCCATGGCCGAGAACCCGCACTGCGGGACCGCGCCGAGAACCGCGCCCACGAGGGGGCCCGCAGCTCCGGCACGGGAGATCATCTGCTGCATGCGGTTCTCGGAGGCGTGCTCCAAAGCCTCCATCGCAAGATAGGTCACCAGCAGGAAAGGAATGAGCTGGGCAGTGTCCTTCACGCTGTCAACCAGCACGTCTATGAGAAGGTCCATGGATACCTACCGTTCGTCCCAAGATTGGAGCGCGCCGTCGGGATAGTCGACCGCCATGAAGGTGAGCCCCTCTGCGGGAGCGCTCTGGCCGGCCGCGCGACGGTCGCGCGCTTCGAGTACCTCGAGCACCCAAGCGGGCTTGCGGGCACCGCGGCCCACCTCTACCAGGGTACCTACAAGTGTTCTGACCATGTTGTGCAGGAATGCGTTGGCGCACACGTCGAAGGCGATGAGGCCCTCCCCCGCCTCGACGGAGCGGGAAACATCGAGCTGCTCAAGGCAGCGCATCGTGGAGATGCCCTCCGCGGAGGATGCCTTGCAGAAGCTCTTGAAGTCCCGCTCGCCCAGCAGCAGCTGGGCGGCTTCGTGCATGGCGTCCACATCGAGGTCGTTCTCGCTCCGCAGCCACCACACCGTGCCCTGCGAGAGCACGGGCGCGGCCTCACCGCACATCATGCGGTAGCGGTAGTGGCGCCTGAGCGCATCGAAACGTGCCGAGAAGCCTTCGCTGGCGCGGAACAGCCCGCGAATCGAGATGTCCTCCGGCGTGATGCCTGCAAGCGAATGGATGATGCGACGGCCCTCGAGGTCGAGCTCGTCACCGTAGACGGGAAGGCTCACATACTGGGAGAGGGCATGCACGCCCGCGTCCGTCCTTCCCGCGCAGGTAAGCTCCACCTCGCGACGCAGGATGAGCTCCAGCGCGTGGCGCAGCTCGCCCGCAACGGTGCGGATGGAGGGGTCCTTCTGCTCGGCGAAACCCGAGAAGGCTCCGCCGCGATACCCCAGCTTGACAACCATGGTGGCCTCATGCATGCACTTCTCCATCACAGGATCACCGCCACGACGATCGCAGCTAGTCCGATTGCGAGCATGAGCCAGTCGGCAACACGCATGCCATGGTCGTCCAGCTGACACTGCGTTCCGTCGAAGCCGCGCCGCTCCATGCTGGCGGCGGTGCTGCGAGCATCTGCACGCAGCCGCGAGAACATCTGGGCAACCATCATGCGCGCTGCAGAGAAGCCCGCGATGACGCCCTGCGTGCGCAGGCTTGCACCGCGCGCGTTTTGAGCTGCGGAGATACGCACGTTCTCCTCCATAAGGAGGGGAATGAGGAGCATCACGGTGGAAAGCGCTTGGGCAACCGAGCCAACGGGCATGCCCAGCGTCTTGAACGGGGAGAGCATCTTGGAGAACGCGTCGGCAAGCTGCGTATGGGTGGTTGTCGAGGCAAGCACGAGAGCGAATCCCACGATCAGCCAGATACGCAGCGCCGAGAACATGCCGTGTGCAAGACCGTCGATGCCGCCAGGCGGCACGATCAAGCCGAGCATCATGAAGATGGCAAGCAGGATTCCTGCGGGTTTTACCGCGGGGGCAAGCTGCATGGGGTTGGTCTTCGACAGGATCAGCGCCGCCACGAGCAGGACGGCGCACACCGCGAACGAGATCGCGCTATGGGCAATCAGGAGAGCCACCGCCATGAGCAGCACGAAGCCGATCTTGGCACGGGCGTCCACGGCGTGAAGCAGCGTACGAGCGGGCTGGTAGGTACCGATGATGCGCACCTTAGACACGGCTGCCTCCCCTCCTCGAGCCCCAGCCCGCGAGAGAGCGGATGCTCACGGAAAGGGGCGGCTCGAGACCGCAGGAGAGATAGGGCTGGGTACTTGTCTGAGCCTCCAGGGCGCTGCACTCGCAGGAAATGGACCCCTCGCGGAGGAAGACCACACGGGAGGCAAGGTCGAGCCAGTCCTCCACGTCGCTGGAGATCACGACCACCGGGCGGTGCAGCGAGCGGATGCTCCGCACGACCTTCCTCACCCGTGAGCGTCCGTCGGGATCGAGGCCGGCGCAGGGCTCGTCGAAGACGAACGCAGGAGGCCTGAGCGCCTCGATGCCCGCAAGCGCCGCACGTCGCGCCTCCCCGCCCGAGAGCCCGAAAGCGCTCCGGTCAAGCAGGCTGGAGATGCCCATATCCTCAGCCATGTGGGAGACGACCGTGTCCAGTTTGCTGGAACCCACGCCTGTGTTGCGGGCACCGAAGGCGATATCGTCGCGCACGGTTGCAGCAACGAACTGGTCGTGCGGATACTGCAGGGCAATCCCCACGCGACCTGCGCGAGCACGCTCGACATCAAACCTGGCAGTTCCCTCGTCGAGCGG
>CAMZCV010000020.1 GCA_947305035.1 uncultured Coriobacteriales bacterium
GCCACCAGCCTCGCCGACTTCTCCGGCGCTGTGGTTCTCGGCCAGAAGGACACCCTGCTCGACGAGGTCATCGACGAGATCCCGGGCGTCGAGCACGCCACGCCGGTGGACTCCATCCCCTCCGAGATCACCGCTCTCAAGAACGGCACCTGCGATGCCATCGTGTTCAACCAGCTCGCTGGCGGCGGCTACCTTGCCGCCAACCCCGACCTCGTGGCCGTCGCCTTCGCCGAGGGCCAGGGCTTCTCTCAGAACGAGCCGTGCAACATCGGCCTCGCCAAGGGTCAGGACGAGCTTCTCGCCCAGCTCGATGCCATCATCGCCGGCATCTCCGAGGACGAGCGCATGGAGCTTTGGAACGCTGCAATGGATCGTCAGCCTGCATAAGGGAGCCACATGGCCGAACAGCATGGAGATCAGGGAACGAGGCGAGGCAAGGTCGCCTCGTTCCTCCTAGATGACCATAGATACGTTTTCCTGGGGACGAGCGTGCTCGCCCTCATCGGCGTATGGATGCACGGCAAGACGCCGAGCGCGTTCAGCGTGCTCGGGAAGGTTCCCATCCTCGATACCCTGCTGTTCGGCATCTGCTGCGCCTGGCTCGCCGTCTCGGCGGTTGCCCTTATCACCAAGCTCGCCCGCTGGAACTCCTATCAGACCACATGGGCGAAGCGTCCCCAGGTTGTGCACGCATCGCGCATTGGAAGCTACGTGGCTTGGGCGGCAGCCATCCTGCTGTTCATCGACCGCGCCATCCTGGGATTCTGCGCGCTTGTGAGCGAGGCCACGGCGGCGAGCTCCAACCCGCAGACCTTCCTCGGCGGAGCGGCGTACATGGTGAGCCAGAGCCTGCCCATGTACGCGCAGGGCATCACCACCACCATCTCGCTCGCCGTGTTCGGCACCATCATCGCGTTCTTCTTCGCGGTGGTGCTCGTCTTCCTGCGCATCCAGGAGCCCGACCGCTCCGACAACGACTTCGTGCGCTTCCTCAAGAAGGTTGGCTCGGGATTCGCGTTCCTCTACTCCACCATCATCCGCGGCACCCCCATGATGGTCCAGGGCCTCATCATCTACTCCGGCGGATTCATGATCTTCCGCAACATGGGCTACTCCGTGAGCGAGACACGCCAGATCTGGTCGTACTTCGTCGCTGGCCTGGTCATCGTCACCGTCAACTCCACGGCCTACATCATGGAGGCGCTCCGCGGCGGTATCGAGGCGGTCGACCCCGGCCAGGCCGAGGCTGCCCGCTCGCTTGGTCTTTCCCAGTGGATGGCCATGATGCACGTGGTGTTCCCACAGGGTGTGCGCAACGCCATCCCCGCGCTCTCCAACGAGATGATCATGAACATCAAGGACTCGTCCGTGCTCTCCGTGGTGGGCGTGTTCGACCTCATGTTCGCCACCACCACCGTCGCGGGCATCTACTACCGGCAGATGGAGCTCTACGTTGTAGCGGCCCTCATCTACCTGATCATCACGTTCATCGCGACGCGCCTGCTCAACATGCTTTCCAAGAAGCTCGGCGCGCAGGAAGTCTCCGAGCTTCCCGCCAACCCCACGGAATAGGAGCTGCCCATGGCTGACAACGGTCCGCTCATCCGCGTGGAGGAGCTCGTCAAGTCGTTCGGCAGCAACGTGGTGCTGCGGGGCATCAACCTCTCCGTCGAGTCCGGCGAGGTGGTTACCATCATCGGCGCGTCCGGCTCGGGCAAGTCCACGCTGCTTCGCTGCATCAACCTGCTTGAGATTCCCGATTCCGGCCATGTGTGGTTCCATGGCGAGGACCTTGTGGAGCCCAAGACCAACGTCGACGCGCTGCGCGAGAACATCGGCATGGTGTTCCAGCAGTTCAACCTGTTCGCCAACATGAACGTGCTCGACAACTGCACGCTCGCGCCCGTGCTGCTCAAGAAGATGGGCAAGGAGGAGGCAAAGAAGGTCGCCATCTCGCACCTCGAGTCCGTGGGCCTCTCCGACTTCATCTACGCCAACGTCAATTCGCTTTCGGGCGGTCAGAAGCAGCGCGTGGCCATCGCCCGCGCGCTCTGCATGAATCCCGAGATCATGCTCTTCGACGAGCCCACGTCAGCACTCGATCCCGAGATCGTGGGCGAGGTGCTCAACGTCATGCGCCGTCTCGCCGAGGAGGGCATGACCATGGTGGTTGTCACGCACGAGATGGCCTTCGCCCGCGACGTGTGCGACCGCGTGGTGTTCATGGATTCCGGCGTCATCCTCGAGCAGGGCACGCCCGCGCAGCTGTTCCAGAACCCGCGCGAGACCCGTACCCGCGAGTTCCTTTCCCGCTATCTGGATCCCGAAGACTAGCTGGGACGATGGGGACAGGTAACTTGCTGTCCCACTTTGGGACAGCAAGTTACCTGTCCCCATCGTCCCACTCAGAGCGCGTTCAGGCTTTCTGCAACGTAGGCGAAGATCTCCTCGTTTCCCCGTGCATTGGGATGCACCCCATCATCGAACCATTCGGGATGACCCGCCGTGAATGTATGCAGGTCGATGACGGAAGCCCCCGTACGCTCCGCGATGCGGTTGATTGCCGGGATAGCCTCATCCGACAGCCGTGCATCGAGCTCGGGGTTTATATACAGCGTGGGCGGGGTCATCAGCACGATGCGGGGGTTTCCCGGCTTAGCCTGGACCTCCTCCACGAACGCCTGGTAGTCATGCTCGTATGTTGCGACATCCCACATCCAGTCGCACACGTCGTTCGTGCCGAGCATGATGATGACGACATCCTCCTCAGCCTCCCAGAAGGCACGGGCGGCAACTGTTGAAGCCCATGGATAGGAGCTGTTCACAAGCATGCATGAACCGGAGACACCGAAGTTGCCGGTTTCGGAACCCTCGGGAAGCGCGTCGCCCAGAAGCGAAACCCAGCACTCCGTCTCGGGGTCACGTAGGCCGTATCCGTAGGTGATGGAGTCTCCCACGCACGAGATGCGCAGCGGACCTTGCACAGGAGCAGCCGTTTCGCCCGCACTGCACCCGCGCACAGCCAAGAAAGCGATTGCGCCGATGAACAGCAGCGCGATGAGCGCCATACGGATTCTCACGCTGAGAGGTACCGGGTCGCGGTAGACGCCGTCTTCTCCCCTACCGTAGCTAACCACGGCGCTTGAGCACCTGCCCGGTTATCCACGTGGAGACGCGACGTGGGACAAGACGGGCGGCGACATTGGCAAGCTTGGACGGAACGGAGTGGATGACCACGGGCTTCCCCGCCATGAGGCCGGAAAATCCCAGCTCGGCAACGGAGCGTGGCGACTGGGCGCCCATGAGCGAGAACACGTTGCCCGCATCCATGCCGGCGGCGTTCCAGAAACCGGTGGCGGTGGTTCCCGGGCAGAGCGCCGTAACCGTGACGCCGCTGCCACGGAGCTCCTCCCCCATCGCCTGCGAGAACGAGAGCACGAATGCCTTGCTCGCAAAGTAGACGGGCATGTAGGGGCCGGCAGCGAATGCCGCCACGGATGCCACGTTGAGGATGCGTCCCGCTCCGCGGGTGCGCATGTCGTTACCGAAGAGGTATGAGAGCCTCATGAGGGCGAGTATGTTGAGCTTGATCATCTCCTCCTGACGCTCCCAGCTGGAGTCGAGGAAGGCACCCTGATCGCCGAATCCCGCGTTGTTGGCGAGGATATCCACCACGATGCCCTGCTCGGCGAGGGCATCGTGCAGCTGATCGGCAGCCTTGGGATCTGCCAGGTCGAACGGGAAGATGGGGGCTGCTATGCCGTATGCCTTCTCCAGGCGCTCCGACAGCTCCTTGAGCTTCTGCTCGCTCCTCGAGACGAGCACAAGGTCGTATCCATGTGCGGCGAGGATGTCGCAGAGTTCGCTTCCGATTCCACCGGTTGCCCCAGTGACCAGCGCGCATGCCATGGCGGGATCCTTTCCCTAGATACCGAACAGTGCGAAGAGCGGAACCAGCATCACGGGCATGATGCATGCGGGGATGAGGTTCGCCGCCTTGATGTTGGTGACGCCCATGAGGTTGAGGCCGATGGCGAGCAGCAGAAGCGAGCCCGTGACCACCATGTTCTCTACAACCATATCCGAGAGGAACGGAGCGACGAAGGTGGCGAGCAAGGTGATGGCGCCTTCGTAGATAAAGACGGTCACGCCTGAGAAAGCCACGCCGATTCCCAACGTGGAAGCCATGACCATACAGATCACGAGGTCGAGCAGACCTTTCGAGAGCAGCGTGGCGTGGTTGAGCTCGAGGCCGCTCTGAAGCGACCCCACGATGGCCATGCTCCCCGTGCAGATGAGCAGCGATGCGGGCACGAAACCCGCGGAGAAGTTGCCGAGCTGAGCGCTGTCTTTGAAGCGCTTGTCAAGGCGTACCTGGATGGCATCGCCCACGCGGTGGAACCAATCGTCGATGTCGATCATGTATCCCAGCGCGGCACCGAGCGCCATAGAGAGGGTGACGATGACGGCAGACCCCCCTTGCATACCCTGGATGGCGATAAGCACGACGCACATGCCCTGGCTGAGGATGAGGAAGTCGCCCATCTCCTTCTTGATCCAGCGATGCAGCACAACGCCCAGCACTCCGCCAAGCGCTGCTTCCAAACCGTTGACCAAAGCTCCGAATAGCGGCATTTCATTTCCCTCCCGTACAGCTCGATTATTGTACCGCCATGTGGGGTACAGTGGTGGTGCACACCCTTCGAGAAAGGACAGAGCCATGAAGACCCTCACCTCTGCCAGCGCAGGAAAGCTCATCCGCCAGCTCGAGGATGAGAAGGAGCACCTCCTCAGCCATGAGCTCGACACCTACACCTATGTTCTCGCAAAGGACGAGAAGGCAGAGCCGCCCGCATATGCCTACGCCGAGACGCGCGCCAAGATCGACGCCATCGATGCGAAGGTGCGCACGCTCCGCCACGCGCTGCATCGCTTCAACATGGAGACCGTGCTGCCCGAATCAAACATGACCATCGACGAGGCGCTTATCCTCATGGCACAGCTCAACAACAAACGCAACCGCCTCGACCTGCTGCGCTCGACGCTGCCCATGGTGCGCGAGCATACGCGCTACTCGAGCAACCTGATCGAATACCGCTACGCGAACTTCGACGTTACCGCTGCGCAGGCAGACTACGATGCCGTGACCGAGGCCATCAACGATCTGCAGCTCAAGATCGACCTCTGCAACCAGACCGTCACGTTCGAGGTCGACCTCTAAACGATGCGTTTTCCGGACGCGGCGGGCACCCTTCCTTTATGGATTCTTTGGTTGGGGTTTCCCGTTGAGGTTGTCGGTAGTCGGTAGTCGGTAATCCGTTGCGGTTTTGCGTTGGAAAGCCCTCTTCATCGAGCAATCGATACGCCCAATGCGTCGAAAACTTCGCAGGCTCGCCTGCGGGGCGCGGAAGTTCGGTTTCAGGCGCCACCCGCAAGGAAAACGGGACAGGCTCGACGGCCTGCCCCGCTGCAGTTCTCGCTGCGCAGATGCTTACTTGAAGGCGCGCTGGTAGATGGAGAGGATGATCTCCTCGGTGATCTCGGCGGCGTCGAGGGTGAAGCCGTTGCCGGTGTCGAAGGCGTTCTTTGCCATCTCGGGGAGCATCTCCTCGGTGAAGCCCCAGTCGCTCATCTTGAGGTCATCCACGCCGCAGGCCTTCTCGAGGGCGAGCAGGCACTCGAGGAAGTCCTCGGGCTTGCTGGCGTCGGCCTTGCCCATGGCCTGCGCCATGCGCACGAAGCGCTCGTCGTAGATGTGCGTGCCGATGTAGAACTCATAGAACGCCTCGGCGATCATGATGAGGCCGGCACCGTGCGGGAGCTTGGGCGCGTAGGCGCTCATGGTGTGCTCGAGCGTATGGCAGGCGATGCAGCCGGTGAAATCCATGGAGTAGCCGCTCATGGTGTTGGCGAAGGCGAGGCGCGTACGAGCCTCGAGATCGGAGCCGTCCTCGATGCAGCGCGGCAGGTACTTGGCCACATTCTCGATGGCGGCGAGCTGCAGCGGCTCGATCATGAGCGCGCAGCCGTTGCCCAGGTAGCCCTCGGTGGAGTGGAACAGCGCATCGAAGCCCTGGTAGGCGGTCAGGCGGCGCGGAACGGTGAGCATGAGCTCGGGGTCGACCACCGAGATCGTCGAGAAGTGCTCCGGAGCTCCGACGAGGATCTTCTCATTGGTGTCGAGGCGGCTGATGATGGCGCCGGTATCGACCTCGGAGCCGGTTCCGGAGGTGGTGGTGATGGCGATCCAGGGGAGCACGGGGTTCACGAGCGGCTGGTTCTTGCCGGTGAGGCCGCCAACGTAGTCCCACAGGTCATCGGACGGCTGCGGGGTGAACATGGCGATGCACTTGGTGGAATCCATAACAGAGCCGCCGCCGAGCGCCACGATGATGTCGCAACCGTTCTCGCGCGCCATGGCGGTACCGGCCTCGACGATCTCCTTGGTGGGGTTGGCCTCGACCTTGTCGAAGACCACGGAATCGATGCCGGCGAGGGAGAGCTCGTTGACCACGCGGTCGAGGTGGCCGAGCGTGCGCGTGAAGGGGTCGCTCGCGATGACGACCAGCGCCTTGGTGCCGGGGATGTTCTGCTCATGCAGCTTGGACAGCTTGCCTGCGCCGAACAGCACACGCGTGGGGACGAAGAACTCGAACTCGTTGACATTCATCATGATGGCGGCTCCTCCCAAATTGTTAGCTGGATTACCTGTTTATTGTACCGAGACGCCGCTCGAGCTGGCACGCTGCATGTCAGCCATCACTGGTTAAGCACAGCGTTTCCAAGTTTCTTGAAGCGGCGGATCATCTCTGCGGTCAGGCTCACACGGTCGTTCTCGCGCGGAAGCGCTTCCTCCCGCGTGAACCACTCGGCAACCTTGAGCTCGCTGTGGTCGACGGTGATCTCGGTGGAGCCGTCGACCTCGCAGTAGAAGCCCACGAGCAACGTGTCAGAGTACGACCACGGCTGGCTCTTGTAGAACACGAGGTTCTTAACCTTAAGGCCGACCTCCTCCATGACCTCGCGGGCGACGGTCTGCTCGATGGTCTCGCCGATCTCGGTGAAGCCTGCGACCAGCGCATAGTGCACCTGGGGACGGCCGGCGTATTTGGTGAGGACGATGCGCTCGGTAGCAGGGTCGATGACCGCCACGATGACGCCAGGGGAAATCTTGGGGTAGATGACCATGCCGCACTCCGGGCAGGCGATCTCGCGGCTCGTGGGGACGACCTCCGTGGGGTGCCCGCAGCGACCGCAGAAACGGTTCGCCTCGTACCAACGGGCAAGCTGCCAGCCAGTCACCGCAGCGAAGAGCAGGTGGCGGGGCTCGGCGTCGCGCGTCCAGTTGACCGATATGTACGAGAAGCCCGGCGCATCGATTGTCTCGTCGAGGATAAGGAAGTAGCCCGTGCCGTCGATGGAGAACAGGTAGCGCAGCGACGGCGTGGATGCGAGATCCGCAAGGCGGGGCAGGGCGATTTTGCCGTCATCGAGCCTGCAGAGCATGGTGTCGCCCACGTAATGCAGCAGGTAGCTCTCGGGCGTCGCCTCATGCGGCTCGAAATGGTTCACATACACGTGATTGCCGATATCCTGGATCATGGCTCTCCCCTCTCACGCGTTCTATGGTACGCGAAATGCGAGTTGGGCAGCTGTCCTCGCCGTGCAAACGCTACCGTCTCCGCTCGAAAACCGTGGGAAGCACCTCGCTCACGACGACCGCGATGAAGATGAGCGCGAAACCGATGATGAGCCGCGCGGTGAGCTGCTCGTGGTAGAAGATGACGCTCAGGATGGCAGCGAAGACGCTCTCCAGCGAGAGGAGCAGCGCCGCGGTCGCGGGCTCCACATGCGCCTGCCCCACGTTCTGCACCACCATCGCGATGCACGATGCCATGATCACGATGTACGCGAGCGCCATCCAAACACCCGAGTCGAGATGGGTGAAGTCGGGAGCCGGCTCGAACAGGAGCGCCCAGACAAGCGCGACAACCGCAGAGCACGCGATCTGCACGATGGTGAGCGTCATGATGTCGCGCCCCTCGGCATAGCGCGGAACCAGCACGATATGCAGCGCAAAGAAGAACGCGGCGGCGAGCGTGATAAGGTCGCCTGCGTTGAGCGTGAACGAGAACCCCGCGCCAAACGAGATGAATCCGATGCCCGTGATGGCCAAAAGGGCTGCACCCACATGCGCGCCGGCGGGCTTCCTGCTAACGATCGCCCAGTTCAGGAAGGGTGTGAGGACGCAGTAGATCGCCGAGAGGAACGCGCTTTTGGCAGGTGTCGTGCCGGCAAGTCCAACGAACTGCGTGATGAATCCCAGGGAGGAGGCCAGGCCCAAAATGATGCCTTTCCGCACATGGCCGGCGTCGAGGTGCACACGCAGCGTTCCGCGGAACAGGATGCCCAGGATGATCGTCGTCAGCGCGAACCGCATTGCGAGCAGCCATGCGGGCGAGATGTTGTCGAGCGCGCCCTTCACCACCACGAACGAGCTGCCCCAGATCGCGGCGGAAAACGCGAGCGCCACCTTCCAAACCCATGCCGATACGGAACGCGTCCTGTCCATCGGTCCCTTTCTCCCCGAAGCATTTCCCACGGGAGAAAACTATACCGTTGCGCGAGGTGGAATGGCAAACCGCCGTATACCGCACAAAATGCACTGAACACCTGTTACGGAAGCGCGGGTGCATAGTCTGTCCGCACCATACGATAAAGTTGTTTAGCAGCTCGTCCCCACACATCATCGAAGGGAGCACCATGGGCAAGATCGTCGTCGTAGGCGCAAACCACGCAGGAACCGCCGCTATCAACACCATCCTCGACAACTACGAAGGCAACGAGGTCGTAGCCTTCGACGCCAACTCCAACATCAGCTTCCTGGGCTGCGGCATGGCCCTGTGGATAGGCAACCAGATCAGCGGGCCGGACGGCCTCTTCTACCAGACAAAGGAGCAGTTCGAGGCCAAGGGCGCAACCGTCCACATGGAGACCCCGGTCGAGCGCATCGATTTCGAGGGCAAGGTGGTCTATGCGCGCGGCAAGGACGGCACCGAATACGCCGAGCCCTATGACAAGCTCATCCTCGCTACGGGCTCGCTGCCCATCATCCCGCGCTTCGAGGGCGGCGATCTTGAGAACATCCAGCAGGTCAAGCTCTTCCAGAACGCGGCAGAGGTCGTCGAGAAGCTCCACAACCCGGACATCCAGACGGTCGCGGTGGTTGGTGCGGGCTACATAGGCGTGGAGCTCGCAGAGGCGTTCCAGCGTCGCGAACGTCGCACGCTGCTCGTCGACATGGCTCCCACCTGCATGGCCAACAACTTCGACCCAGAGTTCTCCGCGATGATGGCCGCCAACCTCGAGGCCAACGGCATCGAGGCCCATTACGGCGAGGGCGTGGTCCGCTTCGAGGGCGTGGATGGCAAGGTGACCACGCTCGTCACCGACAAGGGCTCCTACGACGTGGACATGGTCTGCGTGTGCATCGGCTTCCGCCCCAACAACGAGCTGGTCAAGGACTCGGGCATGGAGCTCTTCCGCAACGGAGCCATCCTGGTGGACCGTCACCAGCAGACGAGCATCCCCGACGTCTACGCCGTGGGCGACTGCGCCACCATCTTCAACAACTCGCTCGACGGCGAGCCCGGCTATATCGCGCTCGCATCCAATGCCGTGCGCTCGGGCATCGTGGCAGGGCACAACATCTGCGGAACCCCGCTCGAGACGCCAGGCGTTCAGGGTTCCTCGGGCATCTGCATCTACGACCTCAAGATGGTGTCGACCGGCCTCACCGAGAGCGCGGCCAAGCGCGCGGGCGTGGATGTGAAGACCACCACCGTCACCGACTGCCAGAAGGCTCCCTTCATCGAGCATGACAATCCCGATACCACGATCAAGATCGTCTACGACGCCACCACGCGCGTCATCCTGGGCGCCCAGCTCGCCTCCACCTACGACATGAGCGGCAACATCAACATGTTCAGCCTCGCCGTGGAGAAGAAGGTCACCATCGACGAGCTCGCACTGCTCGATATCTTCTTCCTGCCGCACTTCAACGCGCCGTACAACTACATGACCGTCGCCGCGCTGCAGGCCGAATAGCGGCTTCGCGAGAAACGGAAACGAAAGCGGCGCCGTCCGAGAAGGGCGGCGCCGCATCTTGTGCGGGTTATGCAGGGGCTGTCCTACTCGCGACCATCCCAGCAATACGTGCAAATCTTCTTGCGGTCGATGCCGATGGCCTCGAGCATGCCGTCGAGCGTCTGATAGGAAAGCGAATCGAAGCCCATCTCCTCGCAGATCGAGCGCAG
>CAMZCV010000021.1 GCA_947305035.1 uncultured Coriobacteriales bacterium
CCAAGGTTTCCACGAGCGTCGTTGCCACAGAAGATGCCGCATGCATCATGACCGGAGGGCGCATCTCCATGGTTGACGCCACGGTCGATTGCCGTGCGCGCAGCGTTGGCGAGGAGGCCGTCACACGGGGCATCGTTTGCGGAGGACTCAAGATCGAATGCTCCAAACCAGGTTGCAACCTGCGCAGCGTTGCCGAAGACGGCGTTGCGCTCCTTGCCTATACCAATGAGCATGGCGTCGTTGCGGTGAACCCGACGGCGGGATATGCTCCGGGGATGATCATCATCGGAAATCCCGCCGTTGTACTGACCCCGGCGACGGGGGAGGTCAACGTGGTCGGGGTGTTCGACGGCGATGGGATCGCCCGAGCCGAGACCATCTACAACCCAAACGACCGCAGTGTGCCCGCGATGGAGGTGGAGATCGGCATTCCCGATCCGGGCGGTGACGTGGTGATGATCGGCCTGGTGTCCACCGCGGCATTTGTCGCCATCGCGCGACTTGCAACCAAGAAGAGCCGCAGGGTGAGAAGTCTGTACGAGGAGTTCCGAAGCTAATCGCACAAGGAGGTTCCCATGGCACGCAACCACGAGGTCACAACCAGGCAGCTTCTTCTCGACGATGCGGGTGAGCTGCGCGAACCCGGCTGGTCGCGCTCGCTGGTACAGGAATACCGACGCTCCATGATCAAGGCTCCCGCGTGGCGCATCAAGGAATGGGACTATTACCTGGTGCTCGCCGACAGCTTCGGCGCGGCGTTCACCATCTCCGACGACGGCTACATCGGCCTGCAGTCGGTGTCGCTGCTCACCTTTGGCGAGCGTGCCTGGCAGCATACCGAGACCATCCTGAACCCCTTCCCGATGGGCAAGGTCCGCCTTCCGTCGAGCTCCGAGACGGGCTTCACCACCTATCGCGACAAGCGGCTCCAGATGTCCTTCTCGGTGGAGGGCGAAACGCGCCACCTGCGCTGCAACTTCGAGAACTTCTGCGACGGCAAGCGCTTCAAGGCCGATATCGTGCTTGCGCAGCCGCCCATGGATTCCATGGTCATCGCCACGCCGTGGGACCAGAAGCACCACTTCTACTACAACCAGAAGATCAACTGCATGCGCGCGAGCGGCTGGGTCGAGTATGACGGCACGCGCTACGAGTTCAACCCTGCCACCGACTTCGGCACGCTCGACTGGGGCCGCGGCGTGTGGACCTACGACAACACATGGTTCTGGGGCTCGGGCAACGCCGACGTGGATGGTCATGCCTTCGGGTTCAACATCGGCTACGGCTTCGGCAACACCGCCGCTGCCAGCGAGAACGTTATCTTCTGGGACGGTGTGGCGCACAAGCTGGACGACATCACGTTCAACATCCCGGAGGACGACTGGTACGCGCCGTGGATCTTCACGTCATCCGACGGGCGCTTCGAGATGGACTTCATGCCTGTCCTCGACCGCGCGGCCGACATGGACTTCAAGGTGATCGTCTCCGACCAGCATCAGGTGTTCGGGCGCATGACGGGCACTGCCATACTCGATGACGGCACCCCGATCCATATCAAAGACGTGCTGTGCTTTGCGGAGAAGGTGCACAACAGGTACTAGGCGCGAAAGCGACGCGCTGGCTGCCGCCTACGCGATGTCTGTCTGCAGCCAGCGCTCTGCGTTGTGCCAGCACATCCGCTCGTAGGCATCTTCGGAGAAGCCGAGCGAGCGGAAGATCCTGTACTCGGACGCCGGGCTCCACATGGGGAAGTCCGAGCCGAACATCATGCGGTCGGGTCCGTAGATCTCGCAGAGCTCGCGCGTGCGGCGCAGACCCAGGTACTTCATGGAGCTCGACATGTCGAGGAAGCACTGCTCGTCCTCGAGGTACTCCAGCGCAAGATCCTGCACCGACCATCCGCCGAAGTGCGCGGCACACACCCTGAGCTGCGGGAACTCGTGCAAGATGCGCTTCATGCGGCTGGGATGCGAGTAGTCGTAGCGGTAATCGCCGCAATGGACGAGCAACGCGAGGCCCAGACGCTCGCAGATGGCGTATACCTCCATGAAGCGTGGATCGTCCATGTTCACGCGCTGGGTATCGGGATGGAGCTTCATGCCGAGCAGCCCCTGCTCCTTGGCGCGCATGAGCTCTGCCTCGGGGTTCTCGAAATCCTGATGCATGGCGGCGAGTCCGAGCAGGCTCTTATCCTCCGCGCACGAGCGTGCGATGAAGTCGTTGATGGAGGTTACGGTTTGCGGCTTAACGGCCACCGAGCACACCACGTTGTGCGTGATGGGCGAGCCGGAGCGCAGCTCGAGCAGCGTGGAGATGGAGCCCTCGTGCGCCTCCATGGGGATGTCGTAGAACAGGCCGACGCTCTCGGTGGCTTTCTGCGCGATCTTGTCGGGGTAGATGTGGGTGTGCACGTCAACGATGGGCATGGGATCCTCCGCGTTTTGTTTTTTGCGCTGCAAGTATAAACAAGCAGCGTTTCGTGCTGGTAACAGGTGCTCTTTGTGCTGCCTGCAGGCGAGCACGTATAATGGGACCAATTTGAATAGCGGTTAACTCCAACTGAGGGGAGTCAAGATGAAGAAGGCATTGGTCGCATATTTCAGCGTTCTCGGCGCGGAGGGCGTTACCGGCAAGCTGGCGGCGCGCTTTGCAGAGCGCATCCGCGCGGATCTCTTTGAGATCGCGCCTGCCGAGCCCTACACGAAGGTCGACTGCGACTGGCGCAACAGCAAGAGCCGCAGCTCTATCGAGATGGCGGATCGCTCCAGCCGTCCCGCCATCGCGTCGCGCGTGGACGATATGGCCCAGTACGACGTGGTGTTCGTGGGATTCCCCATCTGGTGGTATCGCGAGCCGTCCATCATCGATACCTTCATGGAGTCCTACGACTTCTCGGGCAAGACCGTGGTGCCGTTCGCAACGTCGGGCGGAAGCGGCATCGGCGATTCGGGCGCCAACATGAACAAGCTCGCTCCCAAAGCGCGCGTGGCAACGGGCAAGGTGTTCGACACGAACGTCTCGGCAGATACGATTGCCGCATGGGCGCAGACCTGGCTTTAGGAGGGGGTCAGATGGCTGATTTCCGCGCGCTTGCAAGGAAGAAGCAGCAGCTCAGCGATGAGCAGTGCAAGGAGATCCTCGCGCAGGAGCTCCGTGGGGTGCTTGCGGTGAACGGTGACGACGGATATCCGTACTGCATGCCGCACAACTACTACTACAACCCCGATGACGGCCGCATCTACTTCCACTCCGGAAAGCGCGGCCACAAGATCGACGCGCTCAAGCGCGACGCACGCGCCTGCTTCACCGTGTATCGGCAGGACGGCAGGATTCCCGACAGGTCGTGGGCGTTCTTCTACAACAGCGTGGTGGTGTTCGGCCGCGTGGAGTTCGTTGAGGAGCCCGAGCTGCGTACCGAGATCTTCAGAAGGCTGTCATACGCTTTCACCAACGACAGCGAGTATGTTGAGAGCGAAATCGAGAAGGTGGGGAAGGCCACTGCGCTGTTCGCGCTGATTCCCGAAAACATGGTTGGGAAGCGCGTGAAGGAAGAGTAGCTGCAGCAATGCAGCGTTCACGCTTGACCGAACCGCAGGTTGAGAGTAGAATGCTAACGCACGCGGGCGTGGCGGAATTGGCAGACGCGTACGGTTCAGGTCCGTATGAGAGCGATCTCGTGGGGGTTCAAGTCCCTTCGCCCGCACCATGATTACGAGAAGGCCTCCAGCTGGGGGCCTTTTTCGTTATCGAAGGGCATTCAGGGATATACGCCTAAGCCTTCGCGTTCGCGAACGCGAAGGCTCTTTCGCGAACGCGACGGTTTCGAGGGGCTTTCCGACCGCAACGTTCGCGAACGCGACGGCTCTTTCGCGAACGCGACGGTTCCAGAGCCCTTCTCGGCAACAGAACCTGAGCGATGGGCCAGGTCGTCTGCTCATGTTTGAACGAAACGCGCGCCGCTGTGTTCACACTATGCCTATCCGGGGGACTTGAACCCGCAAGGGCGCGAGGCTCCGGCGGAGCGCCGGAAGCTCGAGATCGGCGCTATGTTCGGTTTTGTGGCAAAAGCGCCGGGATGATGATGCGCGTGAAGAGGACCAGCCACACGGCGGCTACGCAATAACCCGCGATGACGTCTGAGAAGTAGTGGACGCCCAGATAGACGCGGCTCATACCGATCATGACCACCACGAAGAACAGCGCGAGCGACCAGACCTTGCGCAGGATGGCGTCCTCCTCATAGCGCAGGATGAGCCAGATCATGAACCCGTAGAACGCGACCGCCACCATGGAATGGCCCGAGGGGAAGCTGTATCCTGTCTCGGCGATGAGGCGGAAGCCCTCGGGACGCGGGCGCTGCACGATTTCTTTAAGCGCGAAGTTGAGCCCCACGATGCCCACAAGATTGAGTGTGGCGAAACGCCCTGGCATGCGTCCGGGTGCAAATGCAGCCACAACGATGAGCATGACCGCGAGTACGACGGGGGAGGAAAGGCTCGTGAAAGACTGCATGATGGGGGTGAGCCAATCGCGGCGCAGGCGAACCACGAAGAACTGGTAGGCGATACCGTCGATTCGGCGGATGTCGCCCGACATCACGTTCTGCAGCAGGTACACGAAGATGAGCAGTGAGACGGAAAGCAGGGTGACCATGAGGTTCTCGCGAATGAGCTGCAAAGCCCCTGCGAAGAAGCTCTTCTTCTGCCGCTTGACAGCATGCTTCTCGCCGCTCATGTCGCCTCCCTTGCAAAAGAGAAACGACGCACCGATCGTCGGCGCGCCGTCCGAATCATCGTGCTATTAGGATATACCACCCCGCGCCAGAGAACCGCGGGAAGGGCATTACAGCTGGGAGAGGATTGCCTGCTCGAGGTCTGCCTTGGGACGGTTGCCCGTGAGCGTGAGGGCGGGCTGGCCTCCCTTGAACAGGATGATCGTGGGGATGGAGACAACATTGAAGCGCATGGCGAGATCGCCCTCGTCGTCGACGTTGCACTTGTAGACGGCAATCTTGTCGGCGTTCTCGGAAGCGAACTGCTCGATGGTGGGGCCGAGCGCGCGGCAGGGACCGCACCACGGAGCCCAGAAATCGACGAGGACGGGAAGCTCGCTGGAAGCGAGGACGGAATCGAACGTTGCGGCAGTGATGTCCTGTGCCATGGGGAACCTCCTTGTGTTGGGAAACACGACGTATCGTGGATATAAGGTGTATACCCTCAATTACAATGTTTAGTATCGGGAATCCCAGGAGGGGAAATGGCACGCGATCGAGCGGTACTTAGAGATGCGTTCGTGGGCAAGACGGAGGCCGAATCCGCCAGCCTTGCCGCGCGCGGCGTGCGCTTTGCGGGCAATGCCTTCTCCGCAGTCACGCTCGTGAAGGGCGAGCCCGAGGCGGATGGCGCCGCGCCGTTCTCGGGAGCGGATGGAAAGGCCTTGCGCGACGCGCTCCTGGCGCTCGGCTATGCGCCCGAAGACTGGAACGGCTTCCTCTCCTGCAATGATGCCGGCGCTCCGCTCTCCGACGAGCTGTTCCTCTCGGCCATCGTGACGCTCGACCCGGCCACGCTCATCCTTTGCGACGAAGCGGCTGCCCATCTTGCGCGCAATGTGTTCGCCGAGGACCTTGCCCAGCTCGCAGATTTCGATGCGGCCATGCTCGCGCCGGGCGCTCTTGCCGTCGTTCGCGGCATAAGAACGATGAACCTTGGTGGTTTTGCCGCCGCCTTGGGCGATAATCGAGAAAAGCAGGTCATGTGGCGACGCCTTAAGATGCTTCCGCCTTTGGGCGAGCCCTATTAATGGAACCCTAGCGAGAAGGAGTCATTCATGAGCACAATCAATGCACCGATCGACCCCACAACCTGCCCCGCATGGGAGGCGCTGGGCAAGCACAAGGCTGCCCTTGAGGCTGCGGGCATCAGCCTGAAGGATTGGTTCGCCGCCGACCCCGATCGCGTGGGCAAGCTGTCGTTTGACGTTGCCGACCTGCACTTCGACTTCTCGAAGAACCTCGTCACCGACGAGACGCTTGAGCTGCTCTGCCAACTCGGCCGCGAGGTTGGGCTCGAGCAGCGCCGCGACGCCATGTATGCCGGCGAGCACATCAACACCACCGAGAACCGCGCAGTCCTCCACACGGCGCTCCGCCGTCCGCGCAACGAGATCGGCACGCTCATCGTTGACGGCCAGGACTGCGTCGCCGACGTGCACGCGGTGCTCGACCGCATGTACGACTTTGCCGATCGCGTCCGTTCCGGCGAATGGCGCGGCGTAACCGGCCACGCCATCAAGAACGTGGTCTCCATCGGCATCGGCGGCTCCGACCTCGGCCCGGTCATGGTGTACGAGGGCCTGCGTCCGTTCCTCGACGGCCCCGCCTGCCGCTTCGTCTCCAACATCGACCCCAACGACATGGCCGAGAAGCTCCGCGGGCTCGACCCCGAGACCACGCTGGTCATCGTCGTCTCCAAGACGTTCACCACGCTCGAGACCATCACCAACGCACGCGAGGCCCGCACTTGGCTGCTCGATACGCTGCGCGAGCAGGGCGCCATCAACAACACCCCCGAGGCTGCCGCCGACGCCGTCGCGCATCACTTCGTGGCCGTCTCCACCAACCTCGAGCTCGTCGCAGATTTCGGCATCGACCCCGCAAACGCCTTCGGCTTCTGGAGCTGGGTCGGCGGCCGTTATTCCGTCGACTCCGCCGTGGGCCTCTCGCTCATCCTCGCCTTCGGTCGCGAGAAGTTCGAGCAGTTCCTCGCCGGCTTCCACGCCATCGACGAGCACTTCGCCTCCGCACCGCTCGAGGAGAACGTCCCCGCGCTCATGGGTCTCATGAACGTGTGGTATGTCAACTTCTTCGGCGCCGAGAGCCACGCGGTGCTGCCGTACTGCCAGTACCTGCACCGCTTCCCCGCGTACCTGCAGCAGCTCACCATGGAGTCCAACGGCAAGGGCACGCGTTGGGACGGCACGCCCGTCACCACCAAGACCGGCGAGATCTTCTGGGGCGAGGCGGGCACCAACGGTCAGCACGCCTTCTACCAGCTCATCCACCAGGGCACGCACCTCATCCCGGCCGACTTCATCGCCTTCGTGAACACGCCCAACCCCACCAAGGACGGTGACCAGGACGTGCACGAGGTCTTCCTCGCCAACTACCTCGCCCAGACCAAGGCCCTCGCCTTCGGCAAGACTGCCGACGAGGTCCGCGCAGAGGGTACCGCCGAGTGGATGGTCCCCGCCCGCGTCTTCGAGGGCAACCGTCCCACCACGAGCATCTTCGGCAAGGCGCTCACCCCGTTCGCGCTCGGCGCGCTCATCGCGCTCTACGAGCACATCACGTTCGTCGAGGGTACCGTTTGGGGCCTCGACAGCTTCGACCAGTGGGGCGTCGAGCTGGGCAAGCAGCTCGCCAAGCAGATCGTCCCCGCATTCGACGACGATGAGGCGCTCGCCAAGCAGGATGCCAGCACGCAGGCGCTGCTCAACTTCTATCGCATGTATCGCTCGTAAGCATCGTAAGTCGTAAATGGGACAAAGGGGACAGGTTGCTTCCTGTCCCCTTTCTTTTTGGGACAGCAAGTTACCTGTCCCCTTTGTCCCACTGTTATTTGGAGCTGCGGAGCAGTTTGATGAGTGCGGCGTAGCGCGAATCCGAGAGCGCCTTCTGCGGGATATAGACGTATCGCCTTCCGCCGAGCTTCACCAGCGCGCCGTCCTCGTCCTGCGAAACCTTCTTGATCTCCGAGAGGGGATAGGTGGTGACCATATCGTCAGGGCCCTCGACGATGATCTCCTGGGCGGTCACCACAACGTGGCGATTCAGGCTGCCGGGCTGGTCGAGGGTGCTCTTCGAGACGTACCAGCTGCGGATAGAGGTCCACTTGTTGACGACGGTGCTCAGCGCGATGAAGCTCACGAACGCGAGAACGGCCAGCGGGTAGATGGGATGCTCGCGGTCGTAGAGCGACATGATGATGATCAGGAGCAGCACCATGGAGATAGGCGGGAAGAACTGCTGCAGGCGCCCGGACCCCACGAGGCTCATCGCGTTGAAGAAGTTCATGTCGTCCATGTCATAGGAGAAAGAGTAGAGCACGTCGCCGTACTTGGCGTCGTCATGCTTGGGTTTCTCCGGCTGGGGTACGGACTTCTTTGCCATGATGGTCCTCTCCGTTTGGGGCACCAGATTATCCTACCGCGAATGAAGGAAGCATGGAGCCAATATGGAGGAGATTTGCACACGGCTCGAGGAACGAACGCTTGCCGATATAAGTCATCCGTCTGCGCCGCATTCCTCCCGTTTTTGCACCAAAGAACGATGATTGTTTATGCGGATGGCGGTAGATCGTCAATGACTCGGCCGATCCCGCCGCCCGACAAGCCCGAAGAGGCTTGAAGTTTCATTTAAGTGGGGGTCTTCGATTGCTACGAAGGCCCCCGTCCATTTGAACGGGTTTTCGTGTTTGAGCGGCGCATCTGCGAGCGTCTCGAGAGCGCGGGCGGCCTTCATATGGTACATTGAATATCCGAGCGTGTTGGATGGGTGCGGGCGACGCCATACCCCGAACCTGGTCAGGGCCGGGAGGCAGCAGCCATAAGGAGTCACTGGCGGGCGCCCGTTCCCATCGAGCACGCTCGTACCCTGCGCCAATCGGCAGACCGATGGGAATACATGGGCTTCATCAACTACATCTTCGAGCTCCTCAAGGATCCGCGCGCGGCAATCGCCACGTGGATCGGCATGGGACCCGTCGCCGCATACGGCTTCGTCTTCCTCATCATCTTCATCGAGACGGGCGTGGTGTTCTTCCCGTTCCTGCCCGGCGACTCGCTGCTCTTCGCCGCGGGCTACTTCTCCCATCCCGAGAGCCTCCCGCAGGGCCACTTCACCCTGCCGGTGCTGCTGGGCCTGGTATGGGCTGCGGCCATCCTGGGCGACCAGATGAACTTCATGATCGGCCATTTCTTCGGCCGCAAGATCGTCGACTCGGGCAAGGTCAAGGCCATGACGCCCGAGCGCCTCGAGAAGAGCGAGGCTTTCCTTGAGAAGTGGGGTCCTTTGGCCATCTTCCTCGGTCGCTTCTTCCCGTTCATCCGCACCTTCGTTCCGTTCCTGGCGGGCATGGGCGGCATGCATTGGCGCAACTTCGTCGTCTTCAACGTGCTGGGCGGCATCACGTGGTCCACGACGTTTACGCTGCTGGGCTATTTCATTGGCGGCATCCCCGCAGTTCAGGAGCATTTCGGGTTGCTTGTGGGCAGCATCATCCTCATCTCGGTCATCCCCACGGGTGTAACCCTCATCCGCTCGCGGATCAACGGTTCCAAGAAGCAGTAGACCTCACGCCCTCGGCACATGGCGCACTCCAACGACAACGATCTCGAGCTGTTCGCGCGGTGCGCGGCAGGATTCGAGGGCGTGCTCGCCCGTGAGCTGCGCGGGTTGGGCGTGCGGCGCGTGCGTCCGCTCAAGGGCGGCGTCGCGTTCTTCGGAACGGTTCGCGATGCGTATCGTGCCTGCATGTGGAGCCGTGTGGCCACGCGCATCCAGCTTGTGCTCGCGCGCCTCGATGCCCGCGACGGCGACGCGCTGTATGCCGGCGCTTCGCGCCTTTCCTGGGAGGAGCATATCCCCGTTGGCGCAACGATTGCCGTCCAGGCGCACGGAACCAACGCCGCGCTCCGCAACACCCAG
Source organism: uncultured Coriobacteriales bacterium (assembly GCA_947305035.1). Classification (GTDB taxonomy): domain Bacteria; phylum Actinomycetota; class Coriobacteriia; order Coriobacteriales; family Atopobiaceae; genus RUG721. The sequence goes on from CAMZCV010000021.1 coordinate 9,707, forward strand.
TTCACCGCGCTCAAGGTGAAGGATGCCGTGTGCGACCACCTGCGCAAACTCCGCGGATCGCGCCCCGATGTCGACGCGCACGACCCCGATTTCGCACTCGATGTCTCGCTCCACGAAAACCACGCCACCATCTTCCTCAACCTCTCCGGCGCGTCGCTGCACCGTCGCGGGTATCGCGAGCAGTCCATCCAAACCGAGGCCCCGCTCAAGGAAACGCTCGCCGCGGGCATGCTTCTGGCTGCGGATTGGGACAAGCTGGCAGAGAAGGGCGCGGCGTTTGCCGACCCCATGTGCGGGTCGGGCACCTTGGCGATAGAGGCCGCGCTTATCGCGGCAGGCCGCGCACCCGGCCTTTTGCGGACACGCTGGGGTTTCGAGGGTTGGGACAAGCACGAGGAGGAGGCCTGGCAGGAGGTTGTGCTCGAGGCGAAGCAGCGTGCGGCCGGCGCGCCGTCTCCGACCTGGCCCTTCGTTGCGGGTGACCT
>CAMZCV010000022.1 GCA_947305035.1 uncultured Coriobacteriales bacterium
CATGTCCGACTTCTTCAGTGGCGGCTTCGGTATCAACGACATCTTCGACAGCTTCTTCGGCGGCATGGGAGGATCGCGCGGAGGCGCGTCCGCCCGCACGCACGGACGCGACATGGGAATCCGCCTCTCGATCACGCTCGAGGAGGCAGCTGCCGGCTGCACCAAGACCATCTCCTACAACCGCCTCGCACCCTGCGATGACTGCGGAGGCACCGGATCGCTGCGCACCTGCGAGCGCTGCCACGGGTCAGGCCGTGTTGTCGAGGTCCAGCGCACGATCTTCGGCCAGATGCAGAGCCAGACCACCTGCCCTGTCTGCCATGGCGAGGGAAAGGTGGTCGACCATCCCTGCGAGACCTGCGGAGGCTCGGGCCGCGCTCCCGAGAAGGAGACCGTCGAGCTCAAGATCCCTGCGGGCGTGCGCTCCGGCCAGACCGTCAGCGTTGTCGGAAAGGGCGAGGCGGGCATCCGCGGAGACGCCGCGGGCGACCTTATCGCCACTGTCGAGGTTGCACCCCACGAGCGGTTCGACCGCCAGGGCGATGACCTCATCTGCACGGTGAGCATCGACTCGCTCCAGGCCATCGTCGGCTGCGACGTGGAGGTCAAGGGCATCATGGCCGATGAGAACATCGTCGTGGAGATCGCCCCCGGCACCCAGTTCGGCGACCATGTCGTCAGCCACGGGCACGGCATGCCCAGCCCCGTCACGGGCCTGCGCGGCGACCTCATCGCCCTCGTCCAGATTGTCACGCCCACGGATGTCTCACCCGAGGACCTCGTCGACATCGAGCGCATCGTCGCGGCCCGCGTGCTTGAGAAGACCCACGTGGAGGGCTCCTCGGCCAAGCACCGCGCCGCCAAGAAGCCCCACCCCAAGAAGAAGCGCGCATGACGGCTCCCGTCTTCGCGATGGTGAACCTGGGCTGCCGGGTCAACCGAGTCGAGTGCGACCGCATCGCCGAGCAGCTCGAGGCTGCCGGCTTCGTCATCGGCGGCCAGTCCGAGGCGGACGCCGTCATCGTGAACACGTGCGCCGTGACGGGGGAGGCCGAGGCAAAGACCAGGAAGGCCATCCGCCACGCCGCGAACCTGCCCCATCGTCCCGTCGTGTTCGCCACGGGATGCGTGGCCAACCTCTTCGCCGATTCGCTCGCGTCCCTCGCACCCAACGTGCGCATAGTGCAGGACAAGTCGTCCGTCGCAGCGCAGGTGGTCGAGGCGTTGGGCGGGGCCGCGAGCTATACCCCCGCATCATCCTCCATGCCCACGCCCACCGGGCGCACACGCCCCGGCGTCAAGGTGCAGGACGGCTGCGACCTGCGTTGCAGCTACTGCATCGTATGGAAGGCGCGCGGCAGGTCAACCTCTGTCCCGCTCGACCAGGTTGTGGAGGAGGTCTCCGCGGCAATCGACCGCAATGCGCGCGAGGTGGTGCTCACGGGCATCAATCTGGGCTGCTACAACGACGACGGGAAGCACCTTCCCGACCTTCTCGAGGTGCTGCTCGACCGCACGCCCGTCGACCGCCTGCGCATCTCGTCGATCGAGCCCCAGGACGTCGATGCCCGGCTCGTCTCGCTCATGGCTTCGTCCGACGGCCGCATCGCCCCCTACCTGCACATGTGCCTCCAGTCAGGCTCCGAGACGGTCCTCAGGCGCATGGGGCGCGTCTACACCGCAGCCGAGTTTGCCAAGCGTGCCGAGGCGGCGTATGCGCAGATCCCCAACCTCGCCATCGAGACCGATCTCATCGTGGGCTTTCCCGGCGAGACGGACGGCGAGTTCGCAGAGTCCTATGCGTTCTGCGAGCGCATGGGCTTCTCACACATCCACACGTTCCGCTACTCCAAGCGTCCGGGAACGCGCGCGGCGGAGATGGAAGGGCAGGTTCCCCCCGCGGTGAGCGCCGCTCGGAGCGATGCCATCCGCGAGCTGGGAGAGCGGCTGCGCAAGCGCTGCGCTGACAAGCTGGTGGGCAGGGAGGATTTGGTGGTCACCCAAACGGTGGGCGGCGGCATCAGCGGAGGGCTCTTCGCCGTCACGTTCGACACGCCTGTTCCCACCGACCGCATCGTCCCCGTGCGCATCGCGGGAGCGACCGAAGACGCAACGCTCAGGGCCATTGTGCTCTAACTCTGCCCCATCTCGCGGTATGATGGAGGACGGCGGAACGCACCGCCGTTCGATTACCTGCCTTGGAGGAGCATGGAGCCCACCCAGATTCGCCTGACCATTCCCGATTCCGTCGACCCCACACGTTTGATGGGGCCGGCCGATTCGCTTCTCCGCCGTATCGAGCATTCGTTCGACGCCATGGTCGTCGTTCGGGGAAACACCATCTCCATCTCCGGGGCCATCGAGGTCGTCGAGCAGGCGGCAACGGTGTTCTCGCGCCTCATCAGGCTGGTCGAGATGGGGGAGTCTCCCAGCGTCGACGATGTCGACGTCGTCATCGACCACGTCAAGCATGGGGCACGCGCGCACGCCATCATGTCCGACGACGTGCTGCTCACCTACCGCGGGCGCACCATCAGGCCCAAGACCGACGGCCAGAAGCGCTACGTCGACTCCATCCGCTCCAACACCATCACCTTCGGCATCGGCCCTGCCGGTACGGGCAAGACCTACCTCGCCATGGCCTGCGCCGTCGCAGCGCTCAAGCGTCGCGAGGTGGGCCGCATCGTGCTCTGCAGGCCCGTCGTGGAGGCCGGCGAGTCCCTCGGCTTCCTCCCCGGCACCCTCGAGGAGAAGCTCGACCCCTATGTGAGGCCGCTCTACGACGCGCTGTTCGACATGACGGACGTCGAGAAGGGCAACGCCCTCATCGAGCAGGGCGTCATCGAGATCGCGCCGCTCGCGTTCATGCGCGGCCGCACCCTCAACGATGCCTTCGTCATCCTCGACGAGGCCCAGAACACCACTCCCGAGCAGATGAAGATGTTCCTCACGCGCTTGGGCTTCTCGTCCAAGTTCGTGGTGACGGGCGACGCCACCCAGCGCGACCTTCTGGGCAAGAGCGGCCTCGACATGGCTCGGGAGGCGCTCGAGGGCATCGAGGGTATCGCCTTCATCGACCTCGACCGCAACGACATCGTGCGCCATTCGCTCGTCGCGCGCATCGTCGACGCGTTCGCCGAGTGCGAGGGAGGTGGACGCAGTGCTTCTCACCGTTGATTGGAACATCGACGAGGAGGTTCCCGCGCCCATCTCGAGCGACGAGATATACGCCATCCTCGAGGCCGTGCTCGTCAGCGAGAACGTCACGCGCCCCTGCTACGTCTCGGTATCCGTGGTGGATGACGACGAGATTCGCGCCTGCAACGCCGAATGGCGCGGCATAGACTCCGCAACCGACGTGATCTCGCTCGAGTGCGAGCTCCCCGACGACCCCGACCTTGCCGAGGACGAGCCCTGCGAGCTGGGCGACATTATGATCGCCCCCGCGTATATCGCCCGCCAGTCGGTCGATTTCGGAACCACGCCCGCAGACGAGTTCCGCATCATGCTCGTGCACGGCATGCTGCACCTTCTGGGATATGACCACCTCGAGGACGTTGAGGCGAAGGAGATGGAGGAGCGGGAGAACGCCATCCTGGCGGACATCGCAACCGACGCCCAGGACCTCACCCTCGTGTTCACACGCCATGACGAGGATGGTGGGCAGGCATGATTCCCGGTAAAGGCCCGCGGCATCCCACCATCAGGAAGTCGTTCCATTACGCCCGCCAGGGATTCAGGAGCGCGTTCAAAGACGAGCGCAACATCAAGATCATCCTGTCCATCGGCGTTCTCGCCATCATCGCGGGATTCGTCATCGGTCTCGACCTCATCGAGTGGGCGATCATCCTCACCTGCTGCGGATGCGTCATCACCTCCGAGCTGCTCAATACCGCCGTCGAGACGGTCGTCGACATCGTCTCTCCCGAATTCCACCCGCTTGCCGGCAGGGCGAAGGACATCGCCGCTGCGGCCGTGTGGACCATCTCGGTCTTCTCCGCCATCATCGGTCTCTGCGTCTACATCCACGCGATCCTCGGATAGCACGTTCTTGGAAAGGCACGAAACCATGGATACGAATCCCGTTCCCTTCAAAAGCGGGTTCTGCGCGCTCGTGGGCAGGCCCAATGTGGGCAAATCCACGCTCGTCAACGCCTGTCTCGGGGAGAAGCTCGCCATCACGAGCCCTGTTGCCCAAACCACGCGTCGCCGCCTGAGGGCGGTCATCAACAGCGACGATGCCCAGATCATCATCGTCGACACCCCGGGGCTGCATAAGCCCAAGGATGCGCTCGGCAAGGAGCTCAACCTCACCGCCCTGAGCGAACTTGCAGACGCAGATGTCGTGGCCATGCTCGTCGACGCCACGGCGCCCGTGGGCTCGGGCGACGCATGGGTCGCCCGCCATGTGGAGGCCTCAGAGGCGCCTTTCAAGCTCCTCGTGATCACCAAAGCCGACCTCGTCACACAGGATGAAGCTCTGGTTCAGCTTGAGAAAGCCCGTTCACTCGCCACGTTCAACGACGTCCTCGTCATCTCGTCCACCGAGGACTTCAACGTCGATGCGTTCCTCGCCATCGTGAAGGAGCACCTGCCCGAGGGCCCCAGATGGTTCCCCGAAGACATGGGCAGCGATGCCACCGACGAGGAGATCGTCGCCGAGTTCGTGCGTGAGAAACTGCTGCTCAACCTGCGCAAAGAGGTTCCCCACTCCGTTGCGGTGATCTGCGATGACATCGATTTCTCCAAGGATGTCGCATCCATCTCCGCAACCATCATCGTCGAGCGCGAGGGCCAGAAGGGCATCGTTGTGGGCGCGGGCGGATCCATGATCAAGCGCATCGGTATCGAGGCGCGCAAGGACCTCGAGTACATGTTCGGATGCAAGGTGTACCTCGACCTCAACGTTAAGGTTGCACCGCTCTGGCGCCGCGATGCCAACGAGATCCGCCGTCTGGGATACAGCTCCGAGGACTGACGATGGGCTCGCTCAGGAGCTACCGCGCAAAGGGAATCGTCCTCGACAGGACTGTGCTCGGCGAGCACGACCTCATCCTCACCCTGCTCCTTGAGTCGGGTGAGCAGCTCCGCGCCGTCGCCAAGGGGGTGCGCAAGGGGAGGAGCAGGATCTCCGCGCGCTGCGATTACTTCTGCGAGTCCGATTTCCTCATCACCCCGGGCAAGAAGCTCGATATCATCTCCGATGCCGCAACCGTGGATGCGCATCATGCGCTGGGTGTGTCTCCCGAGAAGGTCTCCGCGGCGGCTGCCCTGTGCGAGCTCGCCGCGCTCACATCCTTCGAGGAGAGCGCCGACCCGTTCCTCCATCCCATCCTGTCCCGTGCGCTCACGGTGCTCGAAGGGGCCGACGACCAGCCGCATCGCGACCTCATAGTCGCAGCGTATGCGTTCAAGGTGCTCGCGCACAGCGGGTGGAGGCCCGAGCTCGGCTCGTGCGCCATCTGCGGAGACGAGGATCCGCTGTACCTCTCCGATAGCGCGGGCGGCCTGGTGTGCAAGAGCTGTGCGGACACACTTCCCGACGCAGAGCCCGTCTCCCGTTCGCAGGTCGGGTGGTTGAGGTCGCTCATCTCGCTGCGCTTTGACGAGCTGCTCAATGCGCAGATAGATGACGAGACGGCCCTGTTCTTGCTCGGCAGGGCCCATAGCTGGGCGGCTTCCACGTTGTCGGTGCGTCTCAAAGCCATGGAGTTTGCGCTCAGCATGTAGCCGATGGGGTACCATATTCTGGTTTCCCGTGCGTGTTTGGAGCGTTGATGAAGCGGTTCATTGTTGTTCTCCTTGCGGCTGCGACCATGCTCACGCCGTTGCCCGCTTATGCCGATGATGCCGTTGCCGAGCCCGATTCCGCCGCAATCGTATCGGAGGAGGTCTCTTCCGAAGAGCCCTTTGCGGCTGAAGATGACGCTCAGGCCGAGCCTGTTGGCGACGAAGGCGAAGAAAGCCCCGTTGATGGCGCTCCTGCCAATGGAGAAGAATCCGAAGAGGGCGCTCAGGATGATGAAGCCTTGCCCGTCGACGGAGCTGCTTCCGAAGTCGTCGATGATTCAGATCCTGAGCCTTGCGACCCTTCGGCAGATACGGATTCAAGCGAGGTTGTCGAAAGCGACGAAGGCCCTGGCCCCGAGCTTGGGGCAGAGGACGAGAAGCCGGCAGAACCCCAGGTGGGGGAGGCCGTTGTCCCAGCTGAGGAGCCTGAGGCGACCGAGCCCGCGCCCGAATCCGAATGCGTGACGGCAGTCGTTCCGGAACCCGCTTCTGGCACCGAGCTCAACCTAGAACCCGCTGATCCCGCGCCCGCAGAACCGCAGGTTGAAGAGCCGGCGCTCCTCGAACCCCTCGCATCCGCGAAGGCCCCTTCATCCCGCGGCGGATGGGTTACCGAGGGCGGCGTGCGACGCTACAGGGACCCGAGGTCCGGCAAGCTCCTCAAATCGGGAATGCACGAGATAGAGGGAAGCACGTACTGCTTCTCACCGGATGGATCGCTCGTCGTGGGATGGGTTGTCTCGGACGGCGAGATCTTCTATTTCGATCCCGACAGCGGGGCCATGGCCACGGATTGCGCGGTGCTCATCAAGGGCCTCTGCGCCCCAACGCAGGCAGCCGACGGTACGTCGTATGCCGACGTGAACCGTAGGACCCCGCACGGAGACGATATCGCGTGGACCTATCAGGCGGGCATCTCGGGCGGTTGGGTGTCCGAGGACGGCACCCGCACGTTCCATCCTCTCGATACCGTGAAGCGCCAGGATATGGCGGCGTTCCTCTACAGGCTCGCGGGGTCTCCCGAGTTCGTGCCCAGCTCCTCCAACGCCTCGTTCTTCTCGGATGTCTCGCCCGAGACGCCGCATTCCCTCGAGGTCTGGTGGCTCGCGAGCTTGGGCATCTCCGAGGGCTGGCTCGAATCGGACGGCACCCGCACCTTCCGCCCGATGGATACCGTCAAGCGCCAGGACATGGCCGCGTTCCTGTACCGTCTGGCCGGATCGCCCCGCTACACCCCCACGAGGGCCCAGAAGAAGTCATTCACCGATGTGAACTCATCGACGCCCCACGCCAAGGAGGTCTGGTGGCTGGCGTCGACGGGCATCTCCGAAGGCTATGAGGTCGGCGATACCCGTGAGTTCCAGCCTATGAGCCCTGTTTACCGCCAGGATATGGCTGCATTCCTCCACAGGATGGTCACGACGGATTCCTTCGAGCCCGAAGCCGTCCACGAGTACCGCTTCGACAGCGATGGTTCCCTCGTGACAGGTTGGTCCAACGGGGCGTTCTACGACCATGCCACCGGTGCCCGCGTGAACACCGGCTGGGTTAAGGACGGCTCGTTCACGGGCTACATAGACGCCAAGAAGGGTGGGCTCCTCAAGAGCGGCGTCTACAAGATCGCTGGCAGCTACTACATCTTCGGGCAGCGGGGCAACCTGCGCCATGGCCTCATCGAACTCAATGGCAACATGTACTCTGCGCGCTCGTCCTCGGGCAGGCTGCATACCAACGAGAACATGGTCATCAAGCGGGTCGCATACCACGCCAACTCCAACGGCGTCCTCGTGAGGTCCACCTTCGGGCAGAGCCTGTCGAGCGCATCGTCCAGGCAGAAGCGCATTGCCTCCATCGCGTGGGCGGAACCCACCACCCCGTACGGCTGGTGCGCCATGTGGGTGCACAACGTGTTCGAGGAGTACGGCATCGACGACGTCTACGGCAACGCCTGCGACCTCTACTACGACTATTGCACGAGCTCAGACCCCTTAAAGCTCAAGGTGGGGATGATCGTGGCGGTATCGCGGCATCCCGGCACACCCGGCGGGCAGGTCTACGGCCACATCGGCATCTACGTGGGCGATGGCGTTGTGCTCGACTCCGCTGGAGAGGTGCGCGTGTGGTGCGCCGAGGACTGGTCGGATTCCTATGACGGCTGGGTTCCCGCCAAGTGGGGTTGGTACGGTGACCGCAGGCTTGGCTGACCGTGTTGAAAAATCGATGGATTCCATCGTTTTCCTGCAGATGCTTGCAACTGCGGGAACTGTTCTGCTATAGTAGCCGAGCCAATACCCCGTACCTGGAGGCGCGCCTACACCTGACGGCCATCTCGGTTCGGGGCGAATCTATGAAGAAAGGTGGAAAGTCATGATCACGAAGGAACGCAAGGCCGAGCTCATCGCCCAGTACGGCAAGGACGAGAAGGACTCCGGCTCCGCCGCCGTCCAGGTTGCCATCCTCACCGAGCGCATCCGCGAGCTCACCGAGCACATGAAGTCCCACAAGAAGGACTTCCACACCCGTCGCGGCCTGCTCATGCTCGTCGGCAAGCGCCGCCGCCTGCTCGCCTACATCAAGAAGGGCGACGTGGAGGCCTACCGCGCGCTCATCAAGAGCCTCGGCATCCGCGACAACATCCAGTAAGCAAGGCAGTAAAGAGGGCGCCTGCGGGCGCCCTCCCATTTTGTGGCCCGCCTGCAAAGGGGCAGGCGGAGATGAAGGGAAATGTAGAAATGACCAAGGTTACCCATGAGTTCGACCTGTACGGAAAGCACTACTCCTTCACGGCAGGCGAGCTCGCCAAGCAGGCAACCGGCGCCTGCGTCGTGTCCTGCGGCACCTCCCAGGTGCTCATCACCGTGGTCGTGTCCAAGGAGCGCAAGGACTACGACTTCTTCCCCCTGACCGTCGACTACATCGAGAAGATGTACGCCGTGGGTCGTATCCCCGGCGGCTACCTCAAGCGTGAGTCCCGCCCGTCCGAGAAGGCCACGCTCACGGCCCGCATGATCGACCGCCCGCTGCGCCCCTCGTTCCCCGAGGGCTTCCGCAACGAGGTGCAGGTCGTCGCCATGCCGCTCGTCGCCGATCAGGTCAACTCGGTCGACACCATCTGCATCATGGGCGCCTCCGCGGCCCTCATGGTGGGCGGCGTGCCCTTCGAGGGCCCGCTCGCCTGCGTGCGCATCGGCCGCGACCGCGACACGCGCGAGTTCATCGTCAACCCCACCTATGAGGAGCGCGAGAACTCCGACCTCGATCTCGAGCTCGGCGGTTCCTCCACGTTCATCTCCATGCTCGAGGCCGGCGCCGAGGAGATCTCCGAGGACGACATGCTCGCCGCCATGGAGTTCGGCCAGGAGGCCATCGCCGCCTTCTGCGAGCAGCAGCGCATCTTCATGGACAAGTTCGAGGAGGCCAACGGCCCCGTCGCGCAGCGCGAGTACATCCTCGACGAGCCCATCGCCGAGGTCCACAACCGCATCTTCGCCCATTACGACGAGATGAGCGCCGCACTCAAGGACGCCGACAAGCAGAGCCGCATCGGCAAGGTCGAGGCGCTCTTCGAGAAGATCCGCGCCGAGTTCACCGACGAGGAGTCCCTCGAGTGGAGCCGCGCCATCGCCGTGGAGCTCAAGGCCCTCGAGAAGCACGCCATGCGCATGATGGTCGTCGAGACCGGCGAGCGCGTCGACGGCCGCACGCCCACCGAGATCCGCCCGCTCATGGTGAAGCCCGACTACCTGCCCCTCGTGCACGGCTCCGGCCTCTTCCAGCGCGGCCAGACCCAGGTGCTCTCCATCGCCACGCTCGGCATGCTCAATGAGTGGCAGCGCCTCGACACCATCGAGCCGGTCGACGGCAAGCGCTACATCCACCACTACAACTTCCCGCCGTTCTGCACCGGCGAGACCGGCCGCATCGGCAGCCCGAAGCGCCGCGAGCTCGGCCATGGCGCCCTGGCGGAGCGGGCCCTGCTGCCCGTGATCCCCTCCGAGGAGGAGTTCC
>CAMZCV010000023.1 GCA_947305035.1 uncultured Coriobacteriales bacterium
TCCCGCCATCCGGACAGTGTCGAATTTTCTCGTTCGCTTGACGAGGACATGAAGCAGGCCAACGCCGTCCTCAAGATGGACCCCAAGAACCTCGATGCCGCAAAGCGTGCGTTCGATGACATGACCCAGAAGGCAGAGCTCCTGAATCAGCGCGAGGTCCTGTTGAAGCAGAACCTAGAGCGTCTGAACACCCCCGAGGTCAAGCAGGCGGCAGAGGAGCATCGCAACCTCGCCGAGTGGGTCGAGAACGCACGCTCTGCCGCGCAGAAGGCCCGTTCCGCGTACTCCGACCAAGCGGCTGAGCTCAAGAACCTTGAGGCTGCTGCGAAACGCACCAAAGAGTCCATGGAACTGCTGCAAAGCAAGATGAGGGCCTACGAGCAGGGGCTTACTGGACACAACGCATATGAGCAGGTGTCCACTCAGCTTGACAATGCACGCAAGAACGTCAAGAGAATTCTTGGCGAGTGGGACAGGATGCTCGACTCCGACTTCGAGCGCAATGGCCCCATCTCGAACATGGGCATAGACCCCGACGATCTCATTCCGCAGACCATCCTCGACCGCTATAGGCTCCTCAAGAAGTCCGCTGACGAGACGGCAGGTGCGCTTGAGAAAGCGCAGAAGGCATTCAACGACACGCAGACCCATCTTGGTGGCGACCTCTATTCGGAGGCCGAGATGGAGAAGCGCTATAACGCGCTTGGTGAAGCTGAGAGACAGGCCAAGCAAGCAAAGAGCGCGTTCGAGGAGTTCACGAGCAGCGAGAAGGGCGTCGGAGAGTCTGCCATAGAGATGGCTACCGATTTCGAGAACGCCAGTCGCGAGGTCGATGACCTACAGAAGACCCTTAAGACCCTCGATGATGTCAAGATAGCTGACAAGGGCGACTACGATAAGTGGAAGCAAGACCTCAACAAGCTGCAAGACGAGTACAAGGAACTCTCGGTACAGGTCGATAGGTGCAACGCCGAGGTCAATGAGTCCAAGACGGTGATGGAACGCGCCGAGGGCGAGCTCGACCTCTCCAACCAGACCCAGGAGTGGCGCGACCTCACCAACAAGATTGAGGAGAACACGGCGGCGAAGAAGGATAACGCCGCAGCGTTCAAGCCCGAGGACGCGGGCATCCTCACGCCCTCCAACATCAAGTCTATCGGCATGACCCTGTACTCCACGCTCACCCCTGCCATCTCTGGCATGGGCTACGCGATGATTAACGCTTCCGAGGACATCGACTCTGCCTATCGCAACATGCGTAAGACGGTTGATGGCACGGAGCAGGACTTCCAAGGGCTCTACGACGCGGCGCTCAAGTTCTCCAACACGCACGTCACGAGCGCGGCGCAGCTGCTTGAGATTGAGGCGATTGGCGGCGAGCTCGGCATCGCGACCGAGAACCTACAGGAGTTCGGCGAGGTCGTTGCGTCGCTCGCAGACTCCACCAACCTCTCTGCGGAGGACGCCGCCACCGCGCTGGGCCATCTCGCCAACATCATGAAGATTGAGCCCGACCAGTATAGTGGCTTCGCCGACGCGCTCGTTCGACTCGGCAACAACGGCGCTTCGACCGAGGAGGAGATCGTCAACATCGCGGAGCGCATCGGCGCGATGGGTGCCATCGTCGGCATGTCCACGCCAGACGTGCTCGCTCTCGCATCGACAATCGCCGCGACCGGACAGAACGCCGAGGCAGCAGGTACCGCGATTAGTAAAACCATGTCCTTCTTCGAGACAGCCGTGGCCGCTGCTGGCGGCACCATGGAAGTCTCGATGGAGTCAATCGGCAACGCCGTCGCAGAGGGCGGCGACCAGCTGACCATCTTCGCGAACATGGCCGACATGACCGCAGACCAGTTCGCGGAGGCGTGGTCGAGCGACCCCGAGGGCACGTTCGAGGGCCTTAGCAAGACCATTGAGGGCGCACAGGGCTCCTTGCAGAAGATAGCCGACGTGGCTGGCATGACCGCAGAGGAGTTCGCTGCCATGTGGGAGAGCGACCCCACGGCGGCTTTCGAGGCGTTCATCAAGGGACTCAACGGCATCGAGCAGTCCGGTGGCTCGGCAGACTCCACGCTCGCAAACCTCGGCATCACGGCGGTTCGCCAGAAGCAGGCAATCGAGGGCCTGATGCAGACGGTCGGTCACCTGGATGACAACTTGGAGATGTCCGGCGACGCCTGGAATGGCATTTCGGACCAGTGGGGACGTGCCGGGGACGCAGCGAACGAGGCCGCTAAGAAGGCCGAGGGCTTTTCGGGCCAGATGCAGATTCTCCGCAACATGGCTAACAACGCGCTCGCGTCGCTCGGCGAGGGCGCGGTGCCAATCCTCAAGACCCTATCTGAGATGCTTGAGGACGCAACGGCGTGGTTCCAGAGCCTTTCCACGAGCTCCAAGACGGCGATAATCAGCCTTGGTGCCGTTGGCTTCGCGATTGGCCCCCTGCTCACCATCATATCGACGCTCATTACCTCCAAGAAGAACATCGTCGATTGGGCGGCAACGTCAACGGGCGCGATGGCACAGGTCGCACGCGCGTTCGGACTTGGCGGCAAGTCCATGGTCGAATCGCTCAAGTCTGCTGGTGGCGGCATGCAGGCTGTTTCGATTGCGCTTCGTAGCGAGTTCAAGGCTCTTGGCGCTTCGCTTCTTAGCAGCATCGGTACTGCGGCGGTCATCGTGGCAATCGGCGCGGTCGTAGCCGAGTTCATCCGACTGTATCAGGAGATGGAACTTGTCAAGAAGTCCACGACTGGCTTGCAGAAGGCAATCAGCGGCATCGGGCAGGTCACGGGTGACTTCTCGGACAAGCTGCCAGCCGTCGAGCATTCGCTTGAGGAGATACACGAGATAGCTGGCAATCTTCGCCAGCAGCAGGCAGACCTTGCTGACGAGATATCGAACGCCAACACGCAGTATTCAAACACCGCTGGCACGGTCAGGTACTACGCACAGACCATCGAAGACCTCATCGGCAAGAGCGGTCGCAGCGAGACTGAGACGAACAGGCTGAAAGCGGCTATCGAGGGCCTGAATCGAGAGTGCGGCACGTCCTACGGCCTGAACGACTACGGTGAGCTCATTGACACCCAGACGGGCAAGGTCATCGACAACACCGAGGCAATCTGGGACAACGTGAGGGCGCGTGAAGCGCAGGCGACCATTGACTACTACCAAGAGGCGTTCGACCAAGCGGTTGCGAACAAGCTGGCGGCAGAGGAGTCAATCGCCGCGCTTGAGGAAGAGCGGGAAGCGCTTGAGAACGACAGCAGGCGTCTTGCTGACCATCGCTCTGCCAGGTACCGGAGTTGGTCAGCCGAGGTTGAGGAGAACAGGAAGAATCTCGAAGCCGCCAACGACACCTACCGAGACTCGGTGGATGCCATCGAAGCGCTCAACCAGAAGATTGCCGATGCCAATGACCTCCTCGATGCCAACGAGAAAGCACAGCAGGACGCAGCCGCAGCAGCGGAAGCGGCGGCACGCCGTCAGGAGATCGTCACCGATGACGTGACCGGCAACATGAAGCGGATGTACGACGCCGTTGGTGACGATGCCACGTTTAACGACATGGCCGACTCGCTCAACGCGCTCACGGTGAGCGCCGAGGAACTTGACGGCGTTGACATGAGCCGGCTCGCCGGCAGCTTCGATGGCAGCATGGCAGACGTTATGGCCGCGCTTGAGGACGGCGGCGTGCATCTCACGACGTTCCGCTCCCAGATGGAGGAGGCGGGCGTCTCGTCCGAGACGCTTTCCAGCGTCTCCGCTGCGGCGTTCCAGTCGCTCTACGAGTCCTGCGGCGGCAACGTCGAGAAGACGGCCAGCGCACTCACCCACATGCAGACGGTCATGGGCTCGGTCAACGGCCAGCAGGTGACCTTCTACGTCGGTGACAACGGCACCATCATTGACGAGCAGGGCAACATCTACGACCTCCAAAACGACATCGGTAGCATCCCCGACGAGGTTCTTGTCGCGTACTACGGTGACAACACCGACGCGCTCGACAAGGCGCGTGAGTCGAAGGAGAAACTTGACGAACTCGACGGTGATACCGCGACGGTGACCGTCAACGCGACCGACAACGCCTCTGGCGTCATCGGCGGCATTCAGAACAGAATCAACAGGCTGCTTCGCAGGGTCAACATTCCCATCGGTGCTGGCAACGCCGCCACAGGCAGCATAGGCAGCGCACCCGTCATTCCGCGTCACGCAAAGGGCTATATCGCCACGGGGCCGACGCTCACCAACCAGGGATGGATCGGCGAGGATGGCGTCGAGGCGGTCACCAACTGGGCCACGGGCGGCGCGGTCGTGCCGCTGACCAACACCAAGTACATGCTGCCAATTGCCGACGCAATCGCGGACGGAATGGCAAAGCGTGGCGTTAGCGGCGGTCAGACGTACAACCTGTACATCAACGACGCGCACGTTAACGACGATCCTGCAATCCGCTCCGCGTTCGTGAACCTCATGACCACCATCGAGCGGAAGGGGGCGATGAACGTTGGCAATTAGCGACGGCGTTTACGAGATTCGGTACGCGAACGCCCCGACGATGGCGGTGGACGTGTACGGGGCATCCACCACCAAGGGTGCCAACGTCGAGTTGTACGCCGTGAACCACTCCAACGCGCAGGTGTTTTACATCGACCTCGAAGATACAGCGAAGTGGTCTATCCGCAACATCTATAGCGGCATGTACGTTGATGTGAATGGCGCGGGCGCAGAGAGGGGTACGAACGTCCAGCAGTGGACTCAGAACCAGTCACGGGCGCAGATGTGGCGCATCGTGGAGACGGGCGAGACTATGACCATCGAGGGGGTTACCTGCCCGATAGTCAAATTCGGCAGCTACGTCACCAACGACGCCGACACGTATTACCTCGACGTGAACGGCGCGATGACTACCAACAAGACGAACATCCAGATTTGGAACAAGAACGGTACGCCGGCGCAGGTGTTCGCGCTGTACCCGACCACCAAGCAGGACACCAGCCTGCCGGTGCCGTCGATTCAGGGGTGGACAAAGACGTTGGGTGGCACGGACTACGCCTTCTCGCGTGCCGCCGCGTCCACCCTCTACCCCGCGTGGCTCGGAACACAGTCTTGGGCATCCAACACATCCAACGGCTTTGAAGGCCGCTGGCGCGAGCGTTCGATGGACGAGGACACGTCAACCTGGGGTGACTGGTCGGACGATACGGCATGGTCAACGGTAACGACAACTCGCAACGAAACTTCCTACTGGCTCACGGCTGGGTTGCCCGCAACGTTGGCTGCTGGAAGCAAGACCAGGCAGTACGAGTTTCAGCTTCGGGCGTTCGTCGGTGCTGGCGATAACCGCGTGAGGGGCTTGTCGGCAACAGCCACGCTCGATGCCGTGATCGTCCCCAACATCACGTTCTCGACGGCTGGCTTTGGTCCAGAGGGTTTGCGACTGTCCTACTCAAGTGACTACACGGGCGGCGCTACGAACATCAAAGTAACGTCCATCGTCGTGAGCAGTAATGAGATGGTGACCACACCGACCGAGTTTGACGGGCTCAACGTTTCTGGCTCCGTGTTGGTGCCGATGGACGCGCTCGCCGGATGGATACCCAACGGCTCGTCTGCCACGATTACCTACCAAGTTGGCAACGACCAGGTGACGCTGTTCCCCGACGAGTCCACCGCCACAAAGACGGTTTCCTACAACGCTGGCAGCGGGCTCTCCGTGACCCCCACCGCCACGCCGGTGGACGGGCGCAGGCTAAAGGTCGAGCTTGGCACGAACGACGCGACCGGCGCATGGGTCATGCAGAACGGCAAGCTGACCGAGGCAGAGGTCACGAACGGCGTTGCGTACATCGACTACCCGTTTGGGCCATTCGAGGTTTTCGTCGCGGCGAGCAACCCCGCTGGGACGAGATGGGGTACGGCAAGCCTATCGCTCGCAGCCGGTTCTGGCGTTCTTGCTGGGCAGAAGCCGTGCCATGCTTGGAACTGGGATGGCGGCTATTTCCTGCTCGAATACAACACCAACCTACTGTCCACCGAGCGCACCATCGAGCCGATTAACGAGACGATGGCGCTCAACGGACGCGAGTACCAGAACGTCTACTTCCAAGGCCCCATCAAGTCGGAGTTCTCGGCTACCGGCCTGTTGTACGGCGGCGTAACGGAGTCCACCAAGGAGCAGATGTTCGAGCTCGCACGGGCTCATCACGTCACGTACCGCGCCCCCGCTGGCGAGATAGCGGAAGTGGCGGTGGTGGGCATCAGCTACCAGGAGCAGCGTGGGCTCACCAAGGTCGAGGTAACGATGGTTGAAGAGACGAGGTAACACATGGCTCTCGACTGGAAAGACCTCACCCGTGAGGACAAGTTAACGTTTCTCATGGTTTCCCCGACCAACCTGAACGAGATTTATGGGGAGCTGGATGGGGTGGACCTGTCCAGCTCTTCTCTCGATGCCGAGTATTACACCGATACCCGCACGTCGGGATCACTTACGGTAGTCGGGGACGGGTGGATTCGCGGCTCGCTGATTCGCGTTGTCCACTCGGTACCGGAATGGGGATGGACGCGGACGCTCGGCACCTACATCGTCACGAACGACGAGGCGAAGCGCGAGAACGGGGTGTGGAAGTACGAGCTCACCCTACAGTCCATGCTGTTCGGTCTGTCCACCGACCTGCTCGTGAAGCCGTGGACGGTTGCGAAGAACGCTATGGCGATAAAGGCCATGCGCGACTGTCTCAACGCAGCCGCGTTCAAGCACACCATAGTTTCTGGCGCGAACGACTACAAGTTGAAGACGCCGCAGGTCATGGAGTCTGGCACGTCGAGATTGGCGTGCCTGTACTCCCTTTGCACGATGGCGAATGACCGGCTCGATGTGGACGGCAACGGCTGCGTCACGGTGTCGAAGTACGTCAAACCAGCGAGCAAGGTGCCTTCTGCGAGAATCGACTTGTCCGACCCACGTGGCGTAGCGTTCGATGACTTGACGCGCTCGACCGACTGGCTGCAGATGGTGGACATAGCGGCGGTCAGCTTCAAGTACAGCGACTCCGTTAAGAAGGGCAACAAGACCGAGACGGTACAGCGAGAGATTAACGCCTACGCGAAAGTCTCGTCCTCGATGCACCAAGCCCACGCACAGCGCGGCTACACCGTGACGGACTTCCGCTCCGTGAGCGAGCTCACCCCACAGACGGCGGCGCAGGCGCAAAAGCTGGCTAACCAGTACCTCAAGGAGAACGCGCCAGAGCTTGTCGAGTGGGAGCTTACTACCACGTACCTGCCCGTCTGGGAGGGCGATGTGGTCGAGCTCGTTGTCCACGACGGCATGGAGCAGTACAAGGGCATCCGAAAGTGCTTGGTCAAGGGCGTTTCGCTCGACTTGGGCTCGATGACGATGGCGCTCACGCTCAAAGAGACGGCATCAGGAGACAAGGGGGACGTGTAGTGGATCTACAAAGGCTTGCATCGACCCTTTTGGGAAAGAAACGCGCCGAGACGAATAACGTCATGACCGACGCGACCACCCGCACCTACGTCGGCACGGCAACGTCGGCGTCCGAGAATGGCAGCGTGTACGTGGCGCTCTCGCAGGACGTGACGTTGCCCGATGACGATGACGGCACGCATGGGCTTGGGGTCGAGATGCCCACCACCGTGAACGTGGACGAAGGGGACGAAGTTATCGTGACCGTCTTTGGTGGCGGCACCATGAAGGCACCGGTCGTGACGGGGAACCCAGGTTGGGGCGACCGCATCCAGACGCAGGTGGACAACGCCGAGACGCTGGCGCAGCAAGCCGAGGCCGTAGCCACCGCCACCGGGCAGCACTTCTGGCACGACACCGATGGCGTCCACGTCACCGAGGTCCCGCAGACCGAGTGGCAGACGACGCCGAGCGGTGCCAACGTCCTCATCAACAGCGCCGGGCAGCTGTTCCGCTCCGTCCTCAACAACCTGCTCGCCATCCTGCCCTCGGGCATAGCCATCTATGACGGCCTAGGCAACGCAGCCGACAACATCCTCGCCGAGTTCACGAGCGACCACGTCCGAATCGGCGGCAACGTCCCCGACGGCACGGGCGTGGAGTCCTCCGTCCAGTTCTTTGACCAGACCGAGACGCACGACACCGACATGACCGCCTCGACCTACTTCGACGGGGACGGCAGCTACCAGACCATGCAGTCCACGGTCAACCTGTCCTCGACGCTGGCCGACGAGGGCAAGGCGATAGACACGGGGAGCAGCGGCACGGCGGCGCTCGACCTCGTGAACATGCTCGAGAACGGCATCAGCGACGTGGGCGAGCAGCACAACGAGGTCCACGCCGCACTCGTGGCCGACGCATCCTACAGCGACGGGGCCACCACCAGCCATGCGGCGGTGCGTGCCACAGCATCGACGCTCAACGGCAGCGACCTGTCCTACGCCGAGCTGATAGCCGACGCGCTCGGCATCGGCACAAACGAGGGCAGCATCGACTACGTGGTCATGCGGCAGGTGCTATGCGCCCTGCTCCATCCGTCCGCGACCTACACACCGCTGGTCGGCACATGGAACACGGGAACCGCGAACGCATGGGAGACGGCGGGCTTCGGCGTGGTCGTGACCGAGACTGGCGGAATAGGTGACTACATCGACCCCGCAAACAAGGGCGTCGGCGAGTTCACGGCGCTTGTGGGATGCACTGTGCGCGTCTCGGCGTGCGTGACGTGGGTTGACAGCGTATCCGGGCGCCGTTCCGTCGGCGCGTTCGTCAACGCGACGCGCAGCGGCACAAGGTTGTCGGGCGGCACCGAGTACTCCAACTCGGGACTGTTCTACACGGGCAACAACGCGAAGACGGCGCAGCTTACGCCCGTCATCCTGCACCTTGCCGCTGGCAACCGACTGAACATCGGCAAGTACGCCCCGGCGAATGCGGTTCAGTCCAACCAGACATACAAAATGAACTGGGTCACAATCGAAGTGTTGTCCGTCGATTAAGGAGCATCGAATGAGCAAGCCAAAGCACATCGTCATAGAGCTACAGACCAACGCGGACGGCACCGTTGGCAACCTTGTATACGCATTCGATACGGAAAACGACGCATGGGCAAAGTTCCACGCGATCATGAGCGCGGCGGCAACGTCCGCGCTACCGTGCCACGCCGCCGTGTACATGCGCAGCGACGGCACTTTCGTCCAATCGGGCCGATTCGAGCACGGGGAGGTGGAGTGATGCCGTACCCGTCACCAGCGGACGAGGGCAGCGGCCTCGTGGTGCTCGCGCTGCTGATTCTTGCCGCGTGCGCTCCCGCGCTCGTCCTCGTCGCGGCAATCGTCTGGCTTGGTGGCCTCGCATGAGCGCAGACGGCATGAGGGGCATCGTCACGATCATCGGCTACGTCATCGGCGTGGCCATTATCCTGATTTTCGGATAGGAGCAACAATGCCGGTACTCGAACCATTCATCGAACCCTTGCGCGGTACGGCGGCGCAGACGCTCATCATCGCCCTGCTCATGCTGTCGCTGCTCGACGTGCTCATGGGCAGCGCCAACGCCATGTTCGTGCAGCACGATTTCTCAAGTCACAAGTTCCGCGAGGGCCTCATCCGCAAGCTGTCCAACCTGGGACTCATGTGCGTCGCAGACATCATCGACGCCATGCTGCTGTCCGGCATCGACCTCG
>CAMZCV010000024.1 GCA_947305035.1 uncultured Coriobacteriales bacterium
CAACGTACTCGTTCATGCGGTTGGTGCCAACGCCCAGCGTGCCGCGCAGGCCGGCGGTGCCGAACTCGAGGCTGCGGTAGAAGGCGTCGAAGAGCTTGTCCTCGTCGCCCGCGGCGATCAGGGCATCGAGCTCCTCCTTGAGATCGGGAACCGTGACCTTCTCGGCCCAAAGCTCGATCTTCGCCTGGATTGCTGCATCCATATTGAGCGTCCCTTCATCCGAGCGGGCTCATGCCCGCGATTGTCCATACCTACTGATAATGCTATCGAAAAAAAGTTTATTACGTGCCGTGAGCGGCGAGAAAAGCGACAGGCGGCGAAGCATTGCCCCGCCGCCGAACGTATTCTAGCGCATGGTATAGAAGTCGTGCATGTCGGCGCCCATGGCATGGAGCGTGGGCACGTCGGTGTAGGCCATGTGCCCGCATCCGTAGCGATACCAGCACACGCGCTTCTTGAGCTCGGGCGAGAGGAACTGGCAGCTGATGTCGTGCACCACGTTCCAGAACGTGGTGGCGGCGTCGTAGCGGCCACCGATGATGGCAAGCTTGAGGGTGGGGTTGCGGCGCAGCGCCGTGGCGATGTCGACGGCAACGTTGGGCGAGTCGGCGGGCCATCCCGTGCCGGGTTCCTCGTGGGCCCAGTTCCACGTCATGTTGACCTTCTCGTAGTTGCCGGGCAGGTAGATGGCGGGGCCGTGGTAGTCGAGCTCCTCGGCGCAGAACCTGCGGAGCGCCATGACCCAGTTGGCGTCCAGCGCGTCGTCGGAGGGATCCTCGTATGCCGAGAAGGACGGTTCCTGCACGGGTGACGGCGCGTCGGAGGTGAAGCGCATGTCGAACCTGCCGCACACGCGCTTCTCCGCGCGGAGCAGCTCGGAGCGGAAGGTTCCGAGGTCGATGCGCAGGTGATGCTCGAGGATGAAGTCGGCGGGGATGCCGATGAAGGATGAGAACTCCTCTGCGACCGCACGCTCGCGCTCCTCGCCCAGACGGTCGCCGCGCAGCAGCGCCGGGGCGAGCACGTCCTCGGTCCATGCCATGGCGCGGTCGAACCACTCGTCCACATCGACGCCCTGGCCGGCCTTGCCGAAGAACTGCGCGGCAGCCGAGTAGGTGGGCATCATGCCCAGATAGTAGGTGTCGCTGCCGGGCAGGATCTGCACGCCGTCGAAGAGGGCGGAGAGCATGACCACGCCGGTGAGTTTGATGCCGCGCTCGCCGAGCAGGCGCATGAGGACGGCGTTGCGGATGGTGCCGTAGGACTCGCCGAAGATGTAGACGGGGCTCGACCAGCGCCTGTTCTCCTCGAGCCAGGAGCAGATGGCGCGTGCGAAGGAGTCGGCGTCACCGTCGACCCCGAAGATCTTCTTGGTGTCGGCTCCCTCGGCGATGCGAGACCAGCCGGTTCCGAGCGCGTCGAGGAACACGAGGTCGGTGTCGCGCAGGAGCGTCTCGGGGTTATCCTCGAGCGCTGCGTCGGCGCGCAGGTGGTTGAGACCGTCGGTTGCCACGCGCTTGGGGCCGATGCCTCCGAAGTTGACGGGTACCGAGGCGGATCCGGGGCCGCCGTTGTATGCGAAGGTGACGGGGCGTGCGGAATTGTGCTTGCCGTCCTCGTCGACCACCGTATAGCTGAGCGAGAACATCTTGCCGATGAGGGCGCCGGCATCCTCGCGCACGTCGACGTGCGCAGCGGTGACGTTGTAGCGCAGCTCCTCTCCGTTCGCGCCATGCCACGTGAGCTGCTTGCTCGCGGGTGCGGGCACCTCGGTTGCGGTGTTTGCGGGAACGCTCAAAAACTCGGGCTTCTCCTTCTTGGGCGTCGTCTCCTCTGCCATATGCTTCCTCCTTTGCTGCGGAATTGTTTGTTCCGAGCAATATCTTAGCCGACCAGCCCGAGCAGCATCGCGGCAACGTATGATGGTGGGGCACACAAGATGGAGGTGGCACGTGGAATTCACAGCGACATGCCCTGCGCGTTTCGAGGACCTGCTCGCCGCCGAGCTGAAAGAGCTCGGGGCGGAGGGCGTTCGTCCCCTGCGCGGCCAGGTGTCGTTTACCGGCACGCTGCGCATGGGCCTCGAGGTCTGTTTGAGATCGCGTTTTGCATCCCGTGTGGTGGCCGTGCTCGCGCGTGTGGACGCTTCCGATTCCGATGCCCTGTACGCCTCGCTTTCCTCGATGGCGTGGGAAGACGAGCTCGATGCGCGTGCGACCTTCATGGTGGATGCCCACGGATCGAATGCCAAGCTCAAGAACACGCAATATACCGCCGAACGTGCCAAGGATGCCATCGTCGACCGTATCTTCGCACGTACCGGAGCCAGGCCGTCCGTGGACCGCGCACGGCCCGATGCCGTTGTCTCGCTGCGCATCCACGATACCCGCGCAGCTGTGGGCATCGTGCTCTCGGGATCCCGTCCGCTTTTCGAGCGTGGGTGGGGAGCTGCCCGTTCTACGGGAATCCGGAGCGATTATGCTGCAGCACTTCTGAGGATGTCCCGATGGGACGGCGTCTCTCCGCTGGCGATCATCACCCGGGGAGAGGCGCTTTCAATCGAGGCGGCGCTCATCGCATCCAACAGTGCCCCCGGGCTTCTCAGGCCCCGCTTCGGATGCGAGGCGTGGAAGCGCTTCGATAAGGCGCTTGCAGGCGATCTTCTCGATGTGGCTCGGAGAGAGCGCAGCGACACCAGGGTACGCATCTTCGTCATCGGGGATGATGGCAGGGGAGTGGCTGCTATGCGCAGGCGTCTCCGCGAGCTCGACCTCGTGGCTGACATCGAAGCGGCGGATCCTTCCTCCGCAAAGGATGCGCAGGCGCTCGCGATAGACACCTCATGGCTCTACGAGGATGCCTTAGCGCAGGGCTTGGCTCTTACCGACCTCGCCGAACGATCTCTGCTGGCAAGCCCTGAGGGGTGCTGCGCTGCAATTCTCTCGCGCACCGGAATGGCTGGGTCATGGGAGGTACAGCCGCTCGAGGACCGCTCCGTCCTGCTCGGCCGCGATGATGCCCACATGGAGCTGGTGGAGACGGGCATGGTGACCGCGCGTCCGCGTGTCTCCTGCAAAGCGCCCGACGGGTCCATCCATGAGATTGCCGTGTCGGTGCCCGCATCCGACCAATTCGCGGCGCGCCTCGCGAAGGTTGCCCGCGAGCGCAGGAAGTGGGCGGAGCGTGAGGATATCTCCTGCTACCGCGTCTACGATGCGGATCTGCCCGACTACGCGGTTGCGCTCGAGCGCTATGGGTCCTATGAGGACGCGCGCAACGACTGGCTCTCCATCGCGGAGTACGCACCTCCTGCGTCCGTCGATCCCGACCTTGCGCGCAAGCGCCTCTCCGACGTGGTTGCATTGGCTCCGACCATTTTGGGCATCGATCCACGCAACGTGAGCCTGCGCACGCGCTCCCGTGCCCGTGGCGGCTCCCAGTATGCCGAGGAGGGCTCGGAGGACCGCCATGCCGTCCGCATCATCGACGAGGGCGGACTCTCCTTCGAGGTGGACTTCGGCCGCCGCTTGGACTGCGGCATCTTCCTCGACCATAGGGAGACGCGCTCCGAGCTGCGTGAGATGATGAAGCAGGCGCCGAAGCCCAAGCGGTTCCTCAACCTCTTCGCCTATACCGGAACCGCCACCTGCTATGCGGCGGATGGGGGAGCACTCGAAACCACGACCGTGGACCTCTCGCGTCCCTCGCTCGACTGGGCGCGCCGCAACATGGAGCGAAACGGCTTCTCGGGCGACGAGCATCGCTTCGTGCAGGCAGACGTGCTCGCCTGGGTGGCGGAACAGCGCCATGCACGCGGAGCCTCACGCTACGAGCTCGTCTTCTGCGACGTTCCCACCTTCTCCAACTCCGCGCGCATGCGCAAGAGCGCCTTCGATGTGCAACGCGACCACGCGCAGCTGCTCATCGACGTGTCGCGGCTCCTCTCCGAGGAGGGTGTCTGCGTGTTCTCATGCAACCTGCGCAGCTTCAAGCCGGATGTCGAGATGCTCGCCCGCGCAGGGGTGGAGATCGAGGACATCACCGCGCGTACCATCCCGCACGATTTCGAACGCAACCCGCGCATCCACCGCTGCTATCTGGTTCGCCGCACTTGACCTGGGACAAAGTGGGACAATGGGGACAGGTAACTTGCTGTCCCATTTTGGGACAAAGGGGACAGGTAACTTGCTGTCCCAAAAAAGGAGGCCCCAAACGGGGCCTCCTTGCAGTTTGCTATGGTGCGGGAGATCAGCCGTCTCCGCCACCGCCTTCCTCTTGGGCCTTCTTTGCCTCCTCCTCGGCTTGGCGTGCAGCTTCCTCCTCGGCCTGCCTGCGGGCTTCCTCCTCGGCAGCTTGGCGTGCGGCTTCCTCCTCGGCCTGCCTGCGGGCTTCCTCCTCGGCGGCCTTACGGGCGGCCTCCTCTTCGGCAGCCTTCTTGGCGGCTTCTTCCTCAGCCTTCTTCTTGGCTTCCTCTTCCTGCCGCTTGCGCTCTTCCTCGGCCTTCTTCTGCTTCTCTTCCTCCTCCTTGAGCTTCTTCTCGGCCTCTTCCTTCTTCTTCTCTTCCTCCTCCTTCTTGGCCTGCTCCTCGGCCTCGCGCCTTGCGAGCTCGGGGTCGTTGGCGGCGGCGGAGGTGCCGACGAACTTCCAAGAGGTGTTGGGCAGATAGTTGGGACGGACGCCGCTGTCGGGGAAGTCCTCCCAGGAGACGCCATCGAGGATGGTGTTCATGAAGTTGGAGAAGATGGGCTGGGGCAGCAGCTCGGTCTCGCCGAACTGGCCGCAGAAGTAGACGGTCTCGCGGCTCTCGAGCATGCCCGACCACACCGCGGTGGTGTACTGCGGGGTGTAACCGACGAACCAGAGGTCGGTAGCGGCGTCGGACGTGCCCGTCTTGCCGGCGAGCGGGGCGTTGGCGGAGTACATGTTGGCGATGACCCATCCGGTGCCGGAGGAGGTCACGACACCCCTGAGCACGTCGGTGGCAGCCTCGGCGACACCGTCCTCGAGCACCTTCACGGGGTTGTCCTTATGCTCGTAGATTACGTTGCCGTTGCGGTCCTCGATGCGCGTGATGCAGCACGGGTCGCGGTGGTATCCGCCGGTGGCGAGCACCGAGAAGCCCTCGGCCATCTGGATGGGCGGAACGCCCACGGAGCCCAGCGAGATGGAGAGGTACGCGGGAAGGTCGACGTCGATGCCCATGAGCTTGCAGGTCTCGACGATCTTCTCCGCACCGATGGCCTCTGCGACCTGTGCAAGGCCGGTGTTGGATGAGATCCACATGGCGCTGCGGAGCGAACGGGTTCCGTAGTTGGAGTTGGAGTGGTTCTGGACCATCCACGTGGGCGTGATCTGCATGGGCGACGTGCAGTTGAGGGTGATGTCGGGGTTCATGCCCGAGCGCAGCGCCGCGACGAGCGTGTAGGCCTTGAACGTGGAGCCGCACTGACGGCGTGCGGACGTGGCGGCGTTGAACTCGTTGAGGTCGTAGCTGCGGCCGCCCACCATGGCGCGCACGTAGCCGTTGCTGTTCTCGATGCACACGAGGGCGCTCGTGAGCGACAGGTTGTCGTCTTGGCTCAGGCGCTCATCGACGGCCCATTCGGCTGCGCGCTGGATCTCGGGATCGATGGTGGTGTACACCCTGAGGCCGCCCTGAAGGATGGTGGACTCGTCGAAGTCCTCGAGGAGCAGCTCGCGCACGTAGTCGGTGAAGTAGGGATAGGTGCCCACGGGGTATCCGAGCGAGCCCTCGTTGAGCACGAGCTCCTCCGCGCATGCCGCCTCGAACTCCTCCTGGGTAATATCGCCGGCGGTGTACATACGGTCGAGGACGATGTTGCGGCGCGAGATGGCCAGGTCGGGGTTGACCGTGGGGTCGTAGATGGAGGGCGATGCGGGAAGGCCCACGAGCAGTGCTGCCTGGGCGAGGGTGAGGTCGCTCGCGTGCACGTTGAAGTAGGTGACGGCTGCGGCCTCGATGCCGTAGGCGCCGTTGCCGTAGTAGATGGTGTTGAGGTACATGTTCAGGATCTGGTCCTTGGTGAACATCTTCTCCATCTGCAGCGCGATGTAGGCCTCGCGCACCTTACGGCGCACGGTGTAGTCGAACTGCTCGGCGGACAGGACCGTGTTGCGGACCAGCTGCTGCGTGATGGTTGACGCGCCCTCCGAGCGGCCCATGAGCTGCGAGTACACGGCGCGGAGGATGCCCTGCGGGTCGATGCCGTTGTGGGTGTAGAAGCGGATGTCCTCGGTGTCGATGGTGCCGTCGATGACGTACTGGGAGATGTTCTCGAGATCGACGGAGCGGCGCTGCTGCAGGTAGTACTCGGCGATCTGCGTGCCGTTGCAGTCGTAGATGCGCGTGGGCTCGGCGACGAGGTAAGCCTCGGCGGTGGTGTAGTCGGGCAGATCCTCGAGCCAGCCTTGGATGACCGACGACAGCGACAGGGCTACCGCGACAGCGCCCATGGCGATGAAGCCGAAGAATCCGGCGATGGCGAAACCCACGACGTGGGTCTTGGAATGAGTGCGTGCTCGGCGGGAGCGGATACCCATGGTTCCTCCTTTGATACACATACACATCTATTATACGAGCAAACACCCATAGTGTCGGAATCATCACGGCATCGCCATGAGCTGCTGCATATAAAACCCGCCCATCCTGTACGGGATGGGCGGGCGAGAGAAGCTGCTCTTTTACGGCTACCTGTAATCGCCGTAGGTCACGACCGTCGTTCCATAGGGCACCTCGTCGTAGATCCACTTGGTGTTGTCGATGTGCAGGCGCACGCACCCCAAGCTGAGGTTCATGCCCAAGCGCCCATCGAGTACGTCGAACGTGCCCTCGTGGTAGAGGATCGAGTGGAAGAGGTAGTCTCCGTAGATCTGCGAGTACCAGTAGCAGGTGTGTCCATCTCCGCTGAAGCTGTAACCCTTGGCTCCCAGGGAGAACACGCCCCTCACCGTGGGGGTGCCCGGTGCACCGCTCGAGCAGCGGAACTCCCGTGCGGGAACCCATTCGCCGTTGGCGCCTTCCCGGTAGACGCAGACGACGTTGTCGTAGCAGTCGACGAGGATGAGATACCCGGTGGGGCTGTAGTAGCCCTGTGCCTTTGCGAGCATGTCGGGATACTTGGTGAGCTGCTTGGTGAGCTTGCCCGAACTATCCGCCTTATAGATGACATTGTCGACGGTGAACAGCTTGTTCTTGTATGCCTTGCCCGTGGAGCGGTCGAAGTAGTAGAGCGATCCGTCGACCGTCTTGAGGCCGTACTGCATCTTGCCCGTCGAGGGGTCGAAATAATAGGTGGCGCTGCCGCGCGTCACAAGGCCGGTGCGGAGGGTTCCGTCGCTCGCGAAGCAGTAGCGAGCGCCATTGATCTTGTAGATCCCGTTGGTGTACATCCTGCCGCGGTCCTTGCTGAAGAAGCGGCGCGCGCCGTCGACTTCGATCCAACCATGGCGGACGTTGCCGGTGGTGTTGAAGATGTACTTGTATCCGGCGATCGTGTAGACGCCGTCCTTGAGGGTCGAACCCGTCGAAGGGCTGATATAGCGGGTCCTCGTGGCCTCCCGCGCCCATCCCGCCTCGACGCGCGCTCCGTTTGCGGGGTCGAAGAACTCGCCGGAATTCCAGCCCGTCACCACATGTCCGTCGGAGTCGAAGCGGTACTCGTGCTCCGCGGAGGGCTCGAGCACCTCGTTTGCGACCATCCTGTGGAGGAACGCTGCCATATCCTGGCGCTTGATGGTATCAAGGGGCCTGAAGGTGCGGGTGCCGTCGTCTTCCGTCCAGCCCTCGGAGACGCCCACGGATCCGAGCCAGCGGATCTCCTTCGCATGGGGGGTGGAGCCCTTGACGTCGGTGAAGTACTCCCTGTCGGCTGCGCTCGGCGAGTAGGAGGGCGAGCCGGCGATGCGGTAGAGGAACGCGGCCATGTCGGCGCGCGCCAGCTCGTCATAAGGCCTGAAGGTGCGGGTGCCGTTCTCCTCGAGCCAACCCTCTGAGATGCCGGCGCTGGCAAGCCACCAGATCTCGTTGGCGTGCGGGGTATCGGGATCGACGTCGGAGAAGTACTTGGCGTCTGTCTTGGTGGCGACGAACGCGGGCGAGCCGGCGAGGCGGTAGAGGAACGCGGCCATGTCTGCGCGGGCGAGCTCGCTCATGGGCCTGAAGGTGCGGGTGCCGTTCTCCTCAACCCAGCCCGTGGAGATGCCGCTCTCGAAGGTCCAGCTGACATCCGCAGAGTGCGGGGTCTTCTTGGAAACGTCGGTGAAGGAGGAGCCTCCGGCGGCGGTCAACGGTGCGCAGAGGCCCTTGATGATCTTGTCGCAGCTGGTGACCATGGCGCCGGTTTCGGGATCGAAGTAATAGACCTCCTCGTCGATCACCATCCAACCGGTGACGAGGATGCCCTTCGGGTCGAAGCAGTACTTCTCGCCGTCGATCGTGAACAGACCGCCCTTGAGGCGCTTGTTCGTTATTGGGTCGATGTAGTAGCGGACGCCGTCCTTCTCCCTCCAGCCGGTGGGGGCGCAGGGGGAGAGCAGGCCGTCGGTTGCCTCTGCAGAGGCGGCATCCTGCATGTCCTTGGGTTCTGCCTCGGGCTCGATAGTATCCGCGGCGACGATCTCCTCGCCATCGAGAATGGTTTCATCGGACTCGGGGTCGGCTTCGTTTTCCTCAGGGTCGGTTGCCTCAGCGCCCTCGCCCTCGGGGTTGGTGGCTTCGGGGTCTGCGCTCTCGGCATCCTCGCCCTCGAGATCCTCGCCGTCGGGATCGGTGGCCTCAGAATCCTCGCCCTCCGGATCGGTGGCTTCGGGGCCCTCACCCTCAGGGTCGGTTGCTTCGAGATCCTCGCCCTCCGGATCGGTGGCCTCGGGATCCTCGCCCTCCGGATCGGTGGCCTCGGGATCTATCGCCTCGGGGTCCTCATCCTCGGGGTCCTCATCCTCGGGGTCGGTGACCTCGAGATCCTCATCTTCTGGGTTGGTTGCCTCAGGGTCGGCTGCGGGCTCACCCGAACCCGTGGCTCCGATGATGGGATCGTCGGTTGATGGGAGGATTGCCTCATCTGCAAGCGCAAACCCAGGCGCTAGGAAAACGCTGACAAGCGCAGCAACGGCAATCCGGCAAATGGTTTTTCGCATGGCAAACTCCTCATACGCGGTACCTATCTGAAATCATACCAGCCAAAGAAGATGGTTTTGCTGATAGATGGTCAAAATGGGCCGTTTGGGGGATGTTTTGCAACCTTAGGGAAACGCCTGGCTGGACGGTGCTCGCCGGCCTTATGCTCCGAGTATCCATGTGCGCGAGAAGTACTCGTCCCGGCTGAGCGTGGCTGCCGCCTGTCCGTCGAAGAGAAGCGTCACGCTGGTTGCCATGCGCCGGACGAACGGAACGTCGTGCGTGGCGAGGATGATCGTGGCTCCGCGTCCGCATGCCTCTTGGAGCCGTGCTGCGACCAGATCGGAAGACGCAGCGTCAAGACCCTTGGTGGGCTCGTCGAGAAGCAGGAGCGACGGCTTTGTGATCAGCAGCTTCTCGAGCGCGAGCAATTGCTGCTGACCTCCGGAAAGATCGTAGGGATGGCTCCCGCCCTTTGAAAGGAGCCCGATTTGC